>JBEAVG010000160.1:0-8035 GCA_041161045.1 Pseudomonadota bacterium | reverse complement strand
TTACTATCTTTGGCACCTCAAGCTCAAAATTCTTATTCTGATTAGGATAAATAGCAGATAATATATTACCTACTCCAACCGAAATAGCTTCAAACTTTTTCGCGGATATATTTTTATCAGCAGACTGCTCTTGTATATAATCTATAACCTGCTCAGCTAAATATTTCTTCAAATCATTAGAGACATTTTCATCCATACTATCCCTCCAATATTTTAAAAACTTCTACTTTAGTAGCATGCAGCGCCCCCTGATCGGCCCTATCATCTCCTGAATATCTATAGACTAACTCTTCTACTTCACTATAAGACGGAGGAGGCTTCCCTAAGTATTCAGTACATTTAGTAATTACATCCATCGTATCTTTGATTGTAGAATCTTCATTACTAGACCTAATAACATCCACAACATGTTCTACAAAAAGTTTTTTGGCCATATATGGATTGACCTTAGATAGGGATTTTAGATAAAAGTGCTCTAAATCTTTTGCATAATCTTTTACACTATCATCATTGGAATCAAGCATTCTATATGCTTCGTATTGGAACACATATATTGCCTCATGTATGTAATGCTCTATATTTTCTCCACTGCTTTTATATATCTTATATATCGCACTTACAACACTATGAGCTGAGAAAATTTTATGATAATTTATTCTGATCTTTGCAACTAGATTGATAGCCTCTATAAACTTACTTAATTTGATATCGTAAGCACTATTTAGCACACCTTCAGAATTAAAAATTTCAGAATTTTCAGAAATAGAATGTTTAATCAAAAACACGAAGTAATTCCTAAAAGATGCGACTATGCTTCTTATATCTATGGGATGACCGTTTATAAAGGCATAAACTACATCTTGCAAAACATCTTTTTGCACATGATCAAGATGAAGCAGCCTTATTTCTTTTTCTTTACTTGCTGGATCCAACGACATATATACTAACGTCTTTTATCAAACACCTCATTGAAGATACAGGCTATTTTTTTACCCAAACGGACTGACATTTTTTTAAAGACCTGCTCGATTATCACCGTATTACTCATATCTGTACTTAATCTATAATTCACCATAGATTCTCTCAACTCATCATCTACAGCAAAAATTGCAGGTATTTCAGCATTTTTATCTCTAAATTGCATATAAGTAAACTCGCCATCATCAAATACCTTGATAGGAGCTATATCCTCATGACCGCTAATGCTGTAGTTAAAATTATATTTCTCTGGATGAGTCAAATCTGGCCCTTGAGAGCTTGTAGCATATTTCCTTAGGTCTGCATCTTCCGACTCTTCATCCTGATATATGAATCTCACGTTAAAAACCATATCAGGATCTCTTATATCCTGAGCCTCCTCAGCATATAGTTCGAAGAAATAAGTACGCTTGTTGGTAATTAATGTCATGTTTGTTGTAGCATCTTGTTCTATCGGCTTTATAAATATCCTATGTCCAGAAGGAACAATTTGCCAAGAAGTGGTATCACCCATAGAAATACTTACAACTTCTTCATCTCTAGCAAGTTCAATACTAGCTTGATAACCATAATAACCCGTGAATTTAAAAACGTCATCAGGACTATAAACCAAAACCCTTATTCTGCTATCTACAGATGTAGGTCTAGGTTCTCTGATAGCCATAGCACTACCATGAGACAATAGAGCAACTAAGAAAAACCCTATAATTACACTAAGACGATATGTATTACTTTGCATTATTGTCTCCCAAAAGAGTTAACTTATAATCAGTAACTGTAAACTCAAAACGATCACCCATAGTAAACTTACGTTTTACATCCCCCATATCGAAAGATACATTAGCGCGCCATTTAGAATCCTCTAGTACATTACTACTATCATCTCTGGTGATAGAGTTAAAATCTATATTTGCTTGAGCATCAGAGATAAACTCAATGTGTGTTATAGTAACACTTCTTTTAGCAAATTTTTGATATTTAATTACAGGAGAATCTGGATTATCTATCCTCATTGAGTTATCAAAACGCTTAAAAACAAGACGCGTAGAAGCATTCTCAACCTGCGAGTACTGAGATTTTAATTTATCATAATCATATTGCTCACGATTATTAATATAATTTTTCAGAAGAATCGCAGCAACAAATCTAGAAGGCGTAGTTCTAGAAGAGGAATCCATTTCAATTATCTGAGCCGCCTTATCAGGACCACGGAAATTACTATCCGTAAAAATAGTATATCTAACCTGCTGTTTTATAGGCAACAACTTGTTAACCGTAGACAGCAAGGCAATCAACATGACTAAAAGCAACATGACCGCATAGCATATCCAAACACGATAAGTAGAGGGAGAGAGATATTTATCCCCATACCATGCTATAGAATCCTTAAAATACTTACCGGATTCTATGTAATCCCTTAATCCATCCTGGCTCATTTATAACATTCACGATTAATATAATGCTTAATCATACACTACTGTAGATATTTTTTTCAACCAGAAGACGTAAAACTTATTCAAAAAAACAACTAATATATTAAAGTGATAAAAATTATACACTATAACTAGTGTCTAAACAGATATTTCCGCAATAACAGGAACATGATCAGAAGGTTGCTTGGCAGCTCTAAATGACTTTAAAGAAACAACTTTTGTAAGATTATCAACAATTGAAGGAGTTACCCATATATGATCTAACCTTCTACCACGATCACTTTCTGCCCAATTTGGACTACGATAACTCCACCAACTATACAGCTTTTCCTTATGGTCTATAAGACTCCTTGGAGCATCAACAAATCCAAACTCCTCTATATTACGTAGCATTATGTTTCTTTCAATATCTGTATGACTAACAACATTTTTTAATGCCTTACTAGACCATACATCATGCTCTAATGGCGCAATATTTAGATCTCCTACTAATATTATGCTTTGAGCCTTATTACGATTTTGCATAAACCATTTATGCATATCGTCTAGATATTGTAATTTATGCTTAAATTTTGGATTTATATCAGGATCAGGCTCATCACCTCCAGCGGGCACATAAAAATTATGAATTTCCACCCCAGCAATATTACAAGCTATATGGCGCTTATCTGAGTTATAAAACTCTAGGCAAAAACTTTCTTCTATAGGTATCTGCGATATTATTGCCACCCCATTATAAGACTTTTCACCAGAAAATCTGACATATTTATATCCAAGAGATATAACATCCCCTAACGGAAATTCTATATCTTGAACCTTTGTCTCTTGAAGGCAAATAATATCTGGCTTTTCAGAATCTGCTAAATCCTTCAACAAAGGCATTCTCAGCCTTAGTGAATTAATATTCCACGTGACAATTTTCACTTCAATCTGGCCTCAATTTCGTGCCTGAAATGACGAATAAGACCCTGAATTGGCCAAGCAGCAGCATCACCTAATGCACATATTGTATGCCCCTCTATCTGACGAGTAACATCCAAAAGTTCATCTATTTCCTCCTTGCGCGCATCGCCACGCACAAGACGCATCATAGTACGCCACATCCAACCTGTGCCTTCACGACAAGGAGTGCACTGCCCACATGATTCATGCATGTAAAATTTACTCAGACGGGCAATTGCATATACAAGGTCTGTAGACTTATCCATCACAATTACCCCACCAGTACCCAATCCAGAACCAGCTGCTCTTAGGGCGTCAAAATCCATAGTTACAGTATCGCAAATATCCTTAGGAAGCATAGGACAAGAAGAACCTCCAGGAATCACTGCTTTAAGATTATCCCATCCACCTCTAACACCACCAGCATGCTTTTCTATAAGTTCTTTAAGTGGTATACCCATAGCATCTTCAACATTGCATGGTTTATTCACATGCCCTGAAATGCAAAAGAGTTTTGGACCTGTATTGTTTGGCTTTCCGATAGATGCAAACCAACCAGCGCCTCTTCTTAAGATAGTAGGAACAACAGCGATAGACTCAACATTATTGATTGTGGTAGGACAGCCATAAAGACCCGCGCCCGCAGGAAATGGAGGCTTAAGCCTTGGCTGGCCTTTATTACCCTCAAGGCTCTCAAGAAGAGCAGTTTCCTCTCCGCAAATATATGCTCCAGCACCACGATGAAGATATATATCAATATCATAACCAGATTTACAAGCATTCTTTCCTATTAGACCAGATTCATAGGCCTCATCTATAGCTTTTTGTACTGCCACTGCTTCATTATAAAATTCTCCACGAATATATATATAACAAGCCTTAGCCCTAATGGCGAAGGAAGCAATAAGAGCACCTTCAATTAGCTTATGTGGCTCATATCTTAAGATATCACGATCCTTACAAGTTCCAGGCTCAGACTCATCTGCATTAATAACAAGATATGAAGGTTTAGGATGTTCTTTTGGCATGAAAGACCATTTTGTTCCAGTAGAAAATCCAGCGCCTCCACGGCCACGAAGCCCTGAAGCCTTAACTTCTTCAATAAGCCACTCAGGCCCCTTATCTAGAAATTTTTTTGTACTATCCCAATCTCCACGCTTTTTTGCAGATGCAAGATCTGCTCCTAAGTTCCCATAAAGATTTGTGAAAATTTTATCCTGTTCTTTCAGCATTTTTAGCTCTTCTTAGCAAGTTCTTCTAATTTTTCTTTCATGGAATCTGGCGTGATATTTTCAAAGAAATCATCATTAATTTGCACCACAGGCGCATCCACACAAGCCCCAAGACATTCAACTTCAGACAATGTGAAAAGGCCGTCTTTTGTAGTTTCTCCACATTTGATTTTCAGATGCTTTTGACAAGTTTCTATCACATCAGCAGCACCACGCAACCAACATGGAGTTGTACCACATACTTGTAAATGATACTTACCTACAGGATTTGTATTAAACATAGTATAAAAACTTACTACCTCATAGGCCCTGATATAAGGAGTATCAATCATATCAGCAACATACTCTATAGCATCTTTAGAAAGCCACCCACCATTTTGCCTTTGAGCCAAATCAAGAAGTGGTAGTATTGCACTACGCTGCCTTCCTTCAGGATATTTAGCAATAATCTCTTTAGCTTTGATTAGGTTTGCTTTATTAAATTGAAATTTTTCACTCATCCAGATTACCTATCAATCTCACCAAATACTATGTCCAAGCTAGAAATAACCGTCACCACATCAGCCATCAAATGCCCTTGTGTCATAAAGTTAAGCCCCTGTAAATGCGCAAAACCAGGCGCTTTAATACGACATCTATATGGCTTGTTACTACCATCAGAATACAAGTAGACACCGAACTCACCCTTTGGAGCCTCTACTGGAATGTAAACTTCACCTGCAGGAACATGGTATCCTTCAGTATATAACTTGAAGTGATTGATCATATCTTCCATAGAATGTTTCATATTAGCTCTCTTAGGAGGATTAATCTTAGGATCTTGAACCTTGATTGGACCTTTTGGCATTTTTTCGATACATTGCTTTATAATACGTAAGGATTGATACATTTCTTCTACACGCACCAAATATCTGTCATAGCAATCACCATGCTTACCAACCGGAATATCAAATTCCATCTTATCATAAACATCGTAAGGTTGTGATTTACGCAAATCCCAAGCAATACCAGACCCTCTAAGCATAGGCCCAGAAAATCCCCAATCCATTGCTTCTTTCTGACTTACCACACCAATACCAACAAGCCTTTGTTTCCAAATTCTATTATCGTTAAGAAGGGTCTCAACATCTGCTATATATTTCGGATGTTTTTCAATAAAATCAGAGATATCTTCTAAAAGCCCGTCAGGCAAATCCTGAGCAACTCCACCTGGTCTAAAATAATTCGAATGCATCCTAGAACCGGAAACTCTCTCATAAAATTCCATCAATTTTTCACGCTCTTCAAACAGCCACAAAAGAGGAGTTGTTGCTCCAACATCCAATGCTTGCGTAGTAATGTTCATTATGTGATTCAAAAGGCGCGTAAGCTCTGCAAACATCACTCTGATATATTGAGCCCTTAGTGGCACTTTGCACCCAAGTAAATGTTCTACGGACAAGGCAAAAGCATGCTCCTGACACATTGGCGAAACATAATCTAATCTGTCAAAATATGGAACAGATTGGAGATATGTTTTCTGTTCAATCAGTTTTTCAGTCCCACGATGAAGAAGTCCGATATGCGGATCAGCCTTGGTTACAACCTCTCCATCCATTTCAAGAATAAGACGCAATACACCATGAGCCGCAGGATGCTGAGGCCCAAAGTTAATTGACATATCTTTTTCTACTATTTGCTTCGTCATTTCTTATCCTTTTGTCGCTTTTTCATCGCCAGGAAGAACATAATGCGGTCCATCCCAAGGCGATACAAAATCAAAACTACGGAAATCCTGATCAAGCTTCACAGGCTCATATACAACCTTTTTCAGCTTCTCATCATATTTCACCTGAAGATGCCCACTAACTGGAAAATCCTTACGAAGTGGGTGACCAACAAAACCATAATCTGTAAGTATCCTTCTCAGATCCGGACTGTCTTCAAACTCTATCCCAAACATATCAAATGCTTCTCTTTCATACCAAACAGCAGCATTAAAAACTTCAGCAATAGTTGGTATTTTTTCTGAATCTTCCAAAGCTACTTTAATAATAATTCTCGCATTAAATTCCAAGCTTAATAGCCCATAAACAACTTCAAACCTCTTAGATCTAGAAGGAAAATCCGCTCCAAATAAATCCGTCAGGATAGTAAATCTCAACTCTTTATCTGATTTTAATTTCTTCAAAAGGCTTATGATATTAGCACTATCAGTATGAATTTCTAATAGGTATGCGTCATTACGAGACAAAACTTTACCAAAGCCTTGCTTCCTGACGATTTCCTTAATATTTTTTACAATAGATGACAATCTTACCTCTTAAACCTCGTAGTCCTTTTAATTTTATTTTGAAGCTGCATAATTCCATAAAGAAGAGCCTCCGCAGTAGGAGGACAACCAGGAACGTAAACATCAACAGGAACTATATTGTCACATCCTCTAACAACAGAATAAGAATAATGATAATAACCACCACCATTAGCACAGCTACCCATAGAAAGAACCCATTTAGGATGAGGCATTTGATCATAAACACGGCGCAAAGCAGGCGCCATTTTATTAGTAAGAGTTCCAGCAACTATCATTAGATCAGATTGACGAGGACTTGGCCTAAATAACAATCCGAATCTATCCATATCATATCTACTAGCCGCAGCCTGCATCATTTCTACCGCACAGCACGCAAGGCCAAAAGTCATGGGCCATAAAGAACCTGCTCTTGCCCAACCAATCACATCATCTAACTTTGCAAGAACATATCCTTTGTTAGAAAGTTCATATTTAAAATATTTATCTTGGTCTTCTATATTCATATCATTCCCACTCCAATGCACCCTTTCTCCATTCATAAATGAAGCCTAGAGTTAACACTAATAAAAACACCATCATAGACCAAAAGCCTAACGCACCTATTTTACCTAGAGAAACAGCCCAAGGTATTAAAAATGTGATCTCTAGATCGAAAATAATGAATAATATAGCAACAAGATAGAAACGTATTTCAAATTTCCTACGCGCATCACTGAATGGATCAAAACCGCATTCATAGCTACTCAATTTATCTTTCTCAGGAATATGGCGCGCAAGCAGCTTAGGAAGAAGCAATATAAAGCACGAAAGCCCTACAGCAATAGCGAAAAAGACACTAATCTTAAAATATTCTTGCAACATAAAAACCTACCTCATTCGAAATTATATTATTTCCTCCTAAGTTTCAAGAATATTTGGGCTTTATAGGCTGGATTGATAAATTAAGTGCATACACCCTTATCCTAAGGAACACAGCAGATCTAAGTTTTTGTGAGGATTCAGCAGAAATATCTAGGATTATTGGGCAATACTCAGATAAGGGTTTGACATCTAAAAACAGATAGCATATACTTAAATCCTAAGTTAAGGATAGGTATAGTTATGCAAGAATGTAAATTTTGTCACTCTAGAGATTTGGTTAAGAACGGCAGACCTAA
>JBEAVG010000118.1:0-11152 GCA_041161045.1 Pseudomonadota bacterium | reverse complement strand
GAGTCAAATTATCTGTTTTTGCTGCAGGCGTTATAGCATTCTCTCTAAATTCTGCCGCATATGTATCCGAAATAGTTAGAGCAGGAATAGAAGCAATAGACAAAGGCCAATTAGAAGCAGCAAAAGCTCTCGGAATCAATAAATATCGAATGAATAAAGATATTATAATCCCTCAAGCAATAAGAAATATACTCCCTCCTCTTATAAACGAACTCGTAGATCTACTTAAAGAATCCTCTATTATTTCTATGCTTGGGGAAATGGACTTAATGCGGAGAGCCCAAGTGGTAGCCGCTGAAAAATTTGACTACTTTACACCAATGATCACAGCAGCAATATGCTATTATTTATTGGTTCATATATTTATATATCTAGCTGGTTTTATAGAGAAAAAAATGTCTATAAAGTCTCATGTGAAAAATGCAGATTAGGGCGTCAATATCGCGTCCTTAAGCTCCTCAAATATCGCTCATATGCTTAAGGCGCTCGGACTGCTCATCTCCTACTACTCGTCTATTTTTGACAAGATACAGCAAATCTTCCCCTAGTATTTTTAGTTTTTAAGTTATTCTACTAGGGGAAATTTGCTTTAGTCTTTAACATAAAAAACCCTATCAAATCACCTCTGTAAGCATTTGACACATAAGACTTCTTATATATCGGTAAATATTATTGTATGAGAGACTAACTGAAGAATATTTAATTTGGTATTTAGATTGGTTGCGGGGGCAGGATTTGAACCTACGACCTTCAGGTTATGAGCCTGACGAGCTACCGGGCTGCTCCACCCCGCGTCAAGAAAACGATTGACTGACTAAAAACTAATTAGTCTTGGCGCCAAAATTAAGGCCAGCGAATCTTTCGTTAAAAGCGCTAATTGTTTGATTTGAATCACTTGCTGCAGAAACGCCCTTACCAGTCCATGCAGGGTGCTTTCTAAAATCAATATCCATAAGAATTTCTTCGCCAGGATAAGAAGACATTGTATCAAAGCTATCGTTACCAATACGAATTTTAAGAGCTTTATATGTTGGATGTATTCCTTTCTTCATAATTAAGCCCCCTTAGCAAAAGCTAATTTTTCAAGAAGTTGTTTTTGAATTAACTGAGCCTTCTTAGAAAGTAAATTTTTCTTAGCCCCGATAAGGAAAGCATCAAGCCCACCTTTGATCTCTATTGTTTTTAGAGCTCTGGCAGTAATTCTCAAATTATATGACTGACCAAGAATATCACTAACCAAAGTTACAGGATGCAAATTTGGCAACCATTTTCTGTTCGTCTTACGTTCAGAGTGAGACACTTTATGCCCGCTCTGTACAGCTCTACTTGTAAGTTCACACTTTCTAGACATTTCAAAAACTCTTCTTGTATTATATCTCAAAGATTAGGCACGAACATTAATACTATATTACCAGAATGTCAAGCAAAATTTCTCCCTTTCCAACAAAAGTATTAACTTTAAATATACTGATAAGAACTAAAGAACAAAGAAATCTGGCATAACAACTTTTTACAATATTTAGATATACAATATATTATCAAATAAATATTTTGCATTCCACATATCAATCATCTTCCGTTTCAATAGGTCTAAAATGAATATTAGACACTTTGAGATAGTGCGTAATAATACCTGTAAGAAACGCCCCTAAAACCACCACAACTACAGCTAATTTTATTTTATCTGAAGTAGGATTATGCGCGCTATATTCGAGGAAAACACCAAATAAAAACCCCCAAATTAAAGATATTTCTGAAGTGATTTCATTTGACATGCATCTTATTATCCTATCTTTTCTTATCAGATCCCTAATTATACAACCACCATTAGCAGTCATAAATGCAAAGAATGGCCCCCAAAGCCATAATGGCGAGATTTTTTCTATAACTACCATCACAACTCCGGTCACTATAAACGCAGCATGACCCAAGTTATCTGAAAACACTAACACATTATCCCAAAACTTATAAATTGCCTCATCGTCTTTATCTGGATGCCCATAAAGGTTAAAAAGCCTAACCATCCAAAAACCTATGATAACTACACCTATTATACAATACATATATATAGGGGTTAGAAAAATCCCAACAACCTCCCCTCGATTGATCATTATATCGCGTATAATGCCCCCACCGACAGAAGGAAGCATAGCAAATATAAAGGTTCCAAATAATGTAGAATTTTCTCGTGCAGCAATAGAAACTCCAGATATCGCAAAGGAAATCGTGCCTAAAATCCCTACAATAAAAAACCATTCAGCATTTATGGTTTCTAGCAGCAACACCGGATAAACATACTCCTTCACAATATCTTTATACCGTGAACTCATCACGAAATCTTTTATAGCAGCGTTGAATTTCTCTATTAACTCCAAAGGAACTGTTTTCTTACTAAAGGCTATGTGTATTGGAGTTTTAGCATCAAGCTTTATATCTGTTACTTTATTTTCCACACCATTACTAATAACAAGCGAAGCTCCAACTATTCTATCTGCCAAGAAGCCATCTATCTCATTTTTTAAAAGCAAGCTCATATTCTCAGAATCAGTAGCAGACACAAAAATGATATCGCTATTTATTTCATCATTAATAAAATCATTTATTTTTTGGTCTGCATAGACAAAACCACTTACTACACACCAAGGCGAAAATTCTGCAACCTAACTTGCGCTAAAAATTCTTTTATGTCGTCAAATTCCAGGAGTTTTAGATTTTTTTTCTTTGTAAAAAGAGAATTTTCTTCGAAGCGATAAGGTAATGAAAAATTTAGATATCCTGCTCTAGTATCTGTATAAGTAGTACCTAAAGATATATCTCTTGAGCCATCTTTCATATCACTCTGATGCTTTTTCCAAGCCACTTCTTCAAGCTTAATTTTAACTCCAACAATTTCAGACAAAGCCTTTCCAATATCAATATCCATGCCCGTTATTTTATTTCCAGATGGCGTAATAGTGTTATATTGATAAGGTTCCCATAGGTACCACCCACCGATCAAAATATCCTTATTATCGTCCTGCGCGCATTGAGTTTGCGCCTCTTCTGATGAGTCTTGACCTTTAATACTTTCCTGCGCATAACTAAAGCTAGAAACGATAAGAAGCATTAAGCAAAGAAGTAAGTGATTGACAAATTTCATAAACTAACAAGCTAGTAATTATTGCCTTGATAGCAGTAGAATAATACACTTGATTAGATATTACAAGAATATTTGCCCAATAGCTTACCAAAAATATGTTGCTTTTTACGTAATGGTTATATATAATTAACTATTTGTTAATCTGATTAAAGATTTTTAGTGTTACAATGCTATATATAGATAGTTTTTTGCTTTCAGCGTTTTGCGCTTTGATTTTTGCTAAAATCTTTAAAAGCCAAAATTGCGATTACATTTCCAAAACAAAATCTCTTACTAACAAAGCGCCTAGTGATTATAGCATGGTAATAAGCATATCATTTGGCTGGATAGGTTTGGATTTTGTTACTTTATGTTTTTCTGAAATATACAACAATATATTTTGGTTTTTTTTAATTGGCATAGCGGGAATTTTAGGACTTTTATTAGTAGGGATATTTGCTTATAAAATAGAAAAATTACTTGTGCACAAAAAGCATTCTAACATTATGAGCGCTATTTATGGAGACAAAGTAGGTTCATTAGTTTCATTCGCTAGCGTTGCACAATCCTTAGGTACAATTGGGCTTCAAATTTACATAGCTTCTACTATTTTACTAAATTGTTGCGCTATACCAAAAAAATATGCAGTCTTTATTTATGGGATATTGATACTAGGATACAGTTCTCAAAGAGTAGATTTAACAGCTCATAGAAAAACCTTACTAGCAGTTTTTTATACTATTGTATTTTTAGTATTGGGATATTCGATATTTCTAGAAAATAATAATTTCATTTCTCTATCTGATATCAGTTTTATAAATGATACCCCTTTAAATTTTAAGATAACAGAATTAAATTTGATATTTTATTGCTCATTATGTCTTTATTTTTTAATAAAGTTTATAGAGCCAGGCGTAATGCAAAAAATTCTTATATGTAAAAATGCATCTCAAGTATCCAGAGTTTTTAAATTATCAAGTTTAATATGCGCTACATTCCATATTATAGCCTGCTTAACTATTTTGACGATTATTCATAATAACCCAGATTTAGATATTAGAACTATATTTCTGGAAAGCTTAAATAAACAAACTATTCCCGGGATTAGGGCGCTTACAGTAATTGCTATACTAATTCCGATAATTTCATCAAGTTTTTGGTGGCTAAGTCCAACCACTATTATTTTATCAGAGTATGTTTTTAAATATAAAAATGAATTGTGGAAGATATTTTTTGCAATAATAACAATTACATCCTCTGCCTTTATAGCCTCATTTACAGATAACCCCCTTGAGTTATTTATGATATCAGGCACATTTTATATGCCATTAACTGCAGCCCCATTAATACTTGCAATATTAGGCTTCAGGAGCGGCAGAAAGGGTGTACTAATGTCTATGATATTTGGAATTGCAACAGTAGTAATATGGATAGCTAATGATTTGAAATGGACTTCTGGTATTGACAGCCTTATACCATCAGTTTTTATATGCACCATATATTTCTTTCTTGCTCACTATATGCTAGGAGAGCCCGGTGGATGGTCTAAAGATAATTAACATATCATATTAATAAATTATTTAGGTGATATGTCATTGCATCACTTGCTTTTTACAAAAATTTTTTATATCGTCATTTGAATTCAACTAAACATTATGTAATATTATGGAATCAAGAGATCGCGTGGGCAAGGTACTATTAATAACTCTGGTAATAATTTTAGGTTTCGTAGCTTATAAAAGAACTTATTCCACAGAAAACCCTTCAGCTCTAACAACTGTAGATAAAAAGTCAGAAACTAGTTCTGTTGTTATGAAAGAAGATCTGGATCAAATAATGAAAGATTATATCATAGCTCATCCAGAGGTTATTATAGAATCTATAGAACGCATGCAGAAAAATAAGATAACAGAACGCAGCGCACAAGCTCAAGAGATAATCAAAAATAAGAAATCTGTGATTTATGAGGACAAAGTATCTCCTGTGATAGGATCAGGAAATACCTCGATAGTAATGCTTTATGATGCGAGTTGTGGATATTGCAAAAAGGCCAATGTAGTCTTGAACCAACTTATGGATTCTGACAAAGATATAAGGATAATTTATAAACCATTACCTATAATGTCTGAATCATCAGAATATTCCGCGAAAATAGAACTATCTATATATAAACTTTTCCCTGAAAAATTCAAAGCTGTACATGATGATATCATGGCACAAAAAATTTCTACGAGAGAAGATATGTTATCAATACTATCAAAACATTCTATCCCAGTAGAAAAAGTAGAAGGTGAATTTGATAATCCTGAATTCAAAGATTCATTAAAAAGAACTGGTGAGCTTGCAGCAGAACTTCAAATACAAGGCGTACCTGATTTTATCATAGGTGAAACTCTATATCAGGGGATTCTAGAACTTGATCATATGAAAGCTATAATTAATGAAGTTAGAGCAAAGACATCTACTACTACTGAAAAGAAGTAGTCTTATGTGCCAAATATTTGCAAAGACGATTTGATAAAGTTTTGAGGTTAAAGACCAAAACCCCCTAGTGGAATAACTTGAAAACTAAAAATACTACTAGGGGAAAATTTGCTGTCTCTTGTCAAAAATAGACGAGTAGCAGGAGATAAGCGGTCCGAGCACCTTAAGCATATGAATGATATTTGAGGAGCTTAAGGCCCCCTATTCCATAATCGGTATTTCACGAGAGAGACTACATACTGTTTTAGATATGGCTGGGGCGGCTGGATTCGAACCAACGAATGACGGTATCAAAAACCGTTGCCTTACCACTTGGCGACGCCCCAAATAGGAAGTGGTTAGGTTAACCTAAAACATCAAAAAGGTCAAGACCTATTTGGCGCCACAGATAAATAATCATCTTTCCACAATTGTCTGTAAAGTATTGGATCAATGTTTCCACCAGATATAATAACTAGTATTTTTTTGCGTTTAGAGCTTGTGTTTTTAAGCCACTTAAGAACACCTTCCATATTCATAGCACAAGAAGTTTCACAGGCAATTTTAAGAAGGTGAATTAACCACGCAGTCCAGTAAAAAATCTTTTTTTCTTCCACTAAATAAAATTCGTCTAATTTTTTTAGATATTCAAAGGTCCTTTTAGACACAGCCAGTGTTTTTAATCCATCTGCTATTGTATCTGGTGATTTATCAAACCTAAAAATACTATCTTGTTTTAAGGAAAGATATGCATCATTTGCAACAGAAGGCTCCGTACCTATTAAAAGACTTTTTGAAGATAATAATTCCTTTGCCAAATAGCTGCCTGAAAGGAGCCCACCCCCCCCACATGAAGCAAAGATTGCATCTGGTCGAATATCACCAATTTGCTTTAGCGCTTCGTAACAACAAGTGCCTGCGCCCGCAATGCTAAAATCACTATCACTAGGATGCATATAGTAAAACCCATTAGCTCCATCATATTTTGTAAGCTCTTCAGCCTCTGCTCTAGTTTCAGTGTAAATAACTTCTGCTCCGTAGAATTCAGCTGCTCTTTGTTTAACAGGAGCAGTATGTTTAGGCAGATAGACGCGAGCCTTTATGCCTAATTTTTGTGCAGCCCAACTAAGTCCTATCCCATGATTACCTGTACTATATCCAACAACTTTTTCTGGCAAGCCGCCTATTTCTTTTAGCTCAAGTAGGTGATTGAGGACCCCTCTAACCTTGAAAGCCCCCGTCTTTTGAAGCGAGTCAGCCTTAAAATATATATCTGCATCTAGCATTTGATTCAGCACTTCTGAAGTCAAAATAGGAGTCTCGTGCAAATAACCCTTAATACGGTTATATGCTTTTTCTACATTGGCTGGGTCTTGAATTGTTTTCATTCTTCTTTGCAATTTTGAAGCTATGCTAGCATATATTGATAATATACTCACCTTGAATTTGATAGGATAAGGAATTATATGTAATCTAAATTAGCAATTCAAGGGGAAGAAATTATGACATATAAAAACACATTACCACTACTAAGTCTACGTGATGTAGTATTATTCCCAGGAATGGTTGCTCCATTATTTTTGGGCAGAAAATCAGCTATAGATGCCCTACATGCAGCTCGCACATATGACAGTGGCGATCATATTCTGCTTACAACTCAAAAAAAGCCAGAAATTGATGAACCAAAATCCGATGATTTGCACAAAATAGGTGTTATTGGAAAAATAATCCAAGTAATCAAACTGCCAAATGACACACTAAAAATTCTAGTTGATATTGAGCAAAGAGTTTCTTTAAAGTGTATTGAGAATGAAAAATTTCCTTTAGCTGAGTACCAAGCTTTACCTGATGAACCTATCGAAGATCTAAGAGAAATAGAAGATGTGATAGAAGAAATCATCCTAAATTTTACAGAATATGTAAGACTGAACAAAAAAATAAATCCTGACATTATAGCCACTGTCACTGGTCAAAAAAATCCTACATATATAACTAATATCGTATCATCTCATTTGACATGCAAACTAGATCGTAAACAAGAAATTTTAGAGATAGCGAATGTAGAAAAAAGAGCTAAGCATTTGCTTATGGTCATCGAAACTGAAATCTCACTAATGGAGACTGAGCAGAGTGTGCAAAGCCAAGTAAAGAAGCAGATTGAAAAAAGTCAGAGAGATTACTTTTTAAATGAGCAAATGAAAGTAATTCAAAAGGAACTAACTGGTCATGATGACAAAACTGACATCATGGAAATAGATAATAAAATCAAAACATTAAAGCTCTCGAAAGAAGCTAAGGAAAAAGCCGAACTGGAGTTAAGAAAACTTCGAAGCATGAACCCTATGAGCGCTGAATCTTCTGTCCTTAGGAACTATCTCGATACTCTTCTTTCTATGCCATGGGGAATTGAAGACAAGGCAAAAGTTGATATTTCCAGTGCAACAAAGGTTCTTGATAAAGATCATTTTGGTCTGGAAAAAGTCAAAGAAAGGATAATTGAGTATCTTGCTGTTCTTCAACGCTCTAACGAACTTAAAAGCCCAATTCTATGTTTTGTAGGACCTCCTGGTGTTGGTAAAACATCTCTAGTAAAATCTATAGCAGAAGCTGTGGGTAGAAAATATACAAAGTTCGCTTTGGGCGGCGTTAGGGATGAGTCTGAAATAAGAGGACATAGGAGAACTTATTTAGGTTCAATGCCTGGAAAAATCATTACTCTTCTTAAGAAAGTAAAAACCAATAACCCAGTCATGCTACTTGATGAAATAGACAAGATGAGCTCTGATTTTAGGGGAGATCCAGCCTCAGCACTTCTAGAAGTTTTGGATCCTGAGCAAAATAAATTCTTTGCCGATCATTATTTAGAGATTGAATATGATCTATCTAAAGTTATGTTTGTAGCTACTGCTAACTCATATAACTTACCAAGACCTCTTCTAGACCGTATGGAAATAATAAATATTTCTGGCTATGTAGAAGATGAAAAACTTCAAATTGCTAAAAATTATCTAATACCAAAACAACTAAAATCTCACGGCGTAAAGCCAACTGAGCTTAAAATTCCTGATGAAACAGTCCTAGAATTAATCCGTTATTATACAAAGGAATCAGGGGTTAGAAATCTAGAAAGGGAGATAGGAGCACTTACTCGTAAAGTTCTAAAAAAAATACTATCTGACAAAAAAGTAAAATCTGCAACAATTTTACCGACTGACCTAGAGGCATATTTAGGTGTTAGAAAATATAAATTTGGGCTTGCTGAGAAAAAAGATCAAATAGGTGCATGCGCCGGACTTTCTTACAGCGAAGTTGGTGGAGACCTTCTGATGATAGAAGCTGTCATGATTCCTGGAAAGGGTGAAATTAAAGCCACTGGTAAGCTTGGTGACGTAATGAAAGAATCTACTCAAGCTGCATTTAGCGCCGTGCAATCTAGGCTCGATGATATAGGAATAAAATTCAGTGATTATAAAGAAAAAGACATACATATACATTTTCCTGAAGGCGCTATCCCAAAAGACGGACCATCTGCAGGTATTGCTATTTTTACTACAATAACATCTCTTTTAACAAAAGTCCCTGTGAAACGCACTGTAGCAATGACAGGAGAGATAACATTAAGGGGGAATGTTCTTCCCATAGGTGGTTTAAAAGAAAAACTCCTTGGAGCAAGTAGAGGCGGGATTAAAACAGTTATAATACCAGAAGAAAATGAAAAGGACTTAAAAGATATACCTGATAGTATAAAGAAAAACTTGGAAATTATTCCAATTTCGACAGTAGATGAGCTTTATAAACTTGCATTTGTAAAAGACCCTAGAAAGTAAAATTGACAGTTTTTTTACTCTATACAACTACAAATACTATTGATAGAATTTTAGAAAATTATAAGCAATAGATTTATGAAGAAAATGCCTGATGTAGTGCCTGATATTGATGACATACCTTTCTATGAATATTTAGATAAAATATGGCACTATCCTTTATTTCACGTAGGTTCTAATTCTGTCTTGGTCGCAAATATAGTGTTAGGCACTCTAATGGTCATATTAGGTGTTAAATATTATAGAAAATTTACAGCTAAATTCAGAAACTATATAATATCAAATTTTGATTATGATCAGCACACTATACACACATTAGAAAAAGTAATTTCTTATTTTATAGTTTTTGTCTATTCAATATTCATTCTAGAGATATCTGGCATACCATTAAATGCTTTTGCTTTCTTAGGAGGAGCTGTAGCTTTGAGTATAGGTCTTGGTGCGCAAAATCTGATCAATAATTTCCTCAGTGGATTTATAGTAATGATGGAAGGCTCTGTAGAAATAGGTGACGTTGTAGAAATAGATGGAGTTATAGGTAGAGTACATTCTATAGGCGCGAGAGCAACTCATATACATACAATATCTATGGCAGAAGTAATAATACCAAACGGTAATTTCATGCAAAATATGTTCGTGAAAATTAATACTAGCCAAGATGCAGTAAAACACAAAGCTGCTCTTACAATAAATAATGACGGATTTGAAGCTAACAAATTAAAAGAAAGTATCATTGATGTTATGCAGGCAGTAACTCATGTTCTTAACAAACCAGCACCCGAAATGTATCTGGTAGAGATAAAAAATCAGCAATATAAATATATTGTTTATTTTTATACCAGCGTTGCTCAATACAATAGAATTGAAGCAATTCAAAATGATATCAACCATACTCTTCTAGACAAATGGGGCAAAAATGATATTTCTCTAACATACTTAAGAGAATCAACTATAAAAAAGGATAAATCATGATAACAGAATTAGTTCCGTTAATAATGTTAGTGATAACAGCTTTAGTTCTAATTGTGGGAGTGGTTATAATGATGTTTGGAAATAAATTAAATGTTAAATATAGTACCAAACTTATGTCTATGAGGGTAGTCGCTCAAGCCCTCACTATTATAGCATTTGCTGCACTTTACTATTTCCAGAGACATTGATAAAACACAGCAATCACTCAAGATTATGTAAATTAAGAAAGTTGTTGTTTTGTCATGCAAATTCGATATCATTCCCATCAAACTATTAAGAATGGTATCTAACAATGATAGACACAATCCATGTTCAATCTCGCGCAGTTATAATAAAAGAGGGACATATTCTTATTTGCAAAACAAAGGGACTTGAGCATTATTTTTATTTCTTACCTGGTGGTCATATCGAACATGGAGAAAGTGCTAAAAATGCTTTAATTAGAGAGCTAAAAGAAGAAGTTGGCTTTAATTTTACAATAGATAGATTTTTAGGATGCATGGAATATGCATTTGATCCTTCTAAAACCAAACACGCTAAGTGCCATACTCAAGAATATAGCTTTATTTTTGAAGCCAATGCAAAAGAACTTCCTTCACCACAAACCCCACTGAATCAAATTGAGAAAAATATAGAAATATTGTGGATGGAATTGGAAGAACTTGGAAAAATAGATTTCCGTCCACATCCTTTAATAAAACACATAGACACATGGCTCAGAACAGCTTTAGACAAATCTTTTGCTAGTTCTATGTAATAATTCGTCTTATGTGCC
>JBEAVG010000035.1:0-5442 GCA_041161045.1 Pseudomonadota bacterium | reverse complement strand
TCTATAACTTTCTGGAAAGAGCCAATACTAAGATCATCCAAATTAGAAACTGCAAGTTTATGACGAAGAAGAGATTTAGGAGACATAATAACCAAAGGCTTTCTAGTTTTTGAAAACATTTGCCTTCTAAGTAAATGAAACAAAGATGCAGGTGTTGTAGGATTAGTGACCTGTATATTATTCTCAGCACATAGCTGTAAATATCTTTCAAGCCTTGCAGAAGAATGCTCTGGCCCCTGACCTTCATAGCCATGAGGAAGAAGCATAACAAGACCACTCATTTGCATCCATTTTGTTTCTGCAGAGCTAATAAATTGGTCAAAAATAATCTGAGCTCCATTAGCAAAATCTCCAAACTGCGCCTCCCAAATAGTCATATGCTTAGGATTCACAGTAGAATAGCCAAATTCAAAACCCAGAACACCATATTCTGAAAGATTACTATCATGCACCTCATATGAACCTTTAGCCCCTATATTATTAAGAGGAAGGTATTTTCCACCAGTTTCTTGATCATGCAAAACAGAATGCCTATGAGAAAAAGTACCTCTTCCCGCATCTTGCCCTGTAATTCTTATATTCACGCCATCTCTCAAAAGCGTTGCAAATGCAAGCTGTTCTCCAGTCGCCCAATCAATAGGAGTGTCATTTGAAAGATCTTCTTTCCTTTGTTCAAAAAGCTTACGAAGCTTGGGATTGATATTAAATTCTGATGGGAATGTGCACAGAACTCCTCCCAAATCGACCAAATCCTTCTTTGCTACCCCGGTTTTTACTGCCTTATCATCAAAGCGCACAAAACCAGCCCATAAGCCTTCAAATTTATGAGGCAATGGAGAATAATCTGCAGCAGCACCAAATTCAAGATCCATATTTGCCTTGAATTTTTGTACCATCTCAGAATAAGCTCCAGTAGATAAGACGCCAATTTTTTCTAGTTTTTCACCATATAAAGCAGCGGGACTTTTCTTCTGCTTTATTATTTCATACATCTTAGGCTGGGTATACATTGGCTCATCACCCTCATTATGCCCATATTTCCTATAACATACCACTTCAACTACAGCATCTTTACCAAATTTCTGAGTATATTCCACAGCGATTTTTGTGACAAAAAGTACAGAATCTGGATCATCACCATTAGCATGGAAGATAGGTAGACCTGAAATTTTTGCCATATCAGTAGAATAACGACCTACACGAGCATCCTTAGGATTAGCGGTAAAACCCACTTGGTTATTAATCACAAAATGCATGATTCCACCGGTGGTATATGGCTCAAGACCACTCATAGCAATAGACTCAGCTACAACACCCTGGCCAGCAAAAGCAGCATCTCCATGAATCAAAATTCCTACAACCTGCCTCCTCTGAGAATCTTCAATTACATCTTGTTTTGCCCTAACACAACCTGCCAAAACTGGGTTTACAGCCTCTAAATGTGATGGGTTAGGAAGAAGACTAATATCAATAGTTGCGCCAGATTGGCATTGCTTTCTACTATGATAACCCATGTGATATTTCACATCCCCTGCTATCCCTAAACTCTTATCAAAAGCACTTTTACCTGAAAATTCTGCTAAAATTGCCCTATAAGGCTTTCCAACAACCCTTGTAAGGGTAGCAAGACGCCCTCTGTGAGCCATGCCTATTACTATTTCTTTTGCGCCATGAGAAGAAAAATGCTCCACTGAATATTCAAGAGCAGCAATAGATGCTTCCCCACCTTCAACAGAAAATCTTTTAGCACCTGGAAACTTTGTGTGTATATATGTTTCCATGCCTTCGATAGCTACAAGAGATTCAATTAAAAATTTTTGCTCTTCCTTAGAAGAAGTGATAGGAGTCTCAAATTTTTCATATAGCCATTCTCTTTCTGCAGAATCATAAACATGAGAGCATTCAAGACCCATCCCACCGCTATACATTGCGCGCAGAGAAGACATATACTCCCTAACTGTTATATTTCCGAGATTAGTATCAATTTTTATATCTAGATCAGAATCAGCTATTCCAAAATCTTTAAGCCCCAAACCTATCTCTTCAGGGCTAGCTGCAACATCTACACCCAAAGGATCTATTGTAGAAAGTCTATGACCATATTCTCTATATGCCATAGAAATAAGTTTTGCCTTTATAGAAAGAAGATCTGTATTAGAATGAGAAGATTGTTGCTCGGTTTTCTTTGCATTACGAGTCTGAACAGCGCTAGAATCCTCTGCTCCTACAACCTTAGGATGGACTCCCCAAGCAGGATATGACGAGGAGATACTGTCTTCATGTGATTTAAAAAAACTCTGCCATGAAGAATCTACACTAGAAGGATCTTTTAAGTATCTCTGATAAATCTCATCTATAAAAATCGCATTACCGCCAAATAAAAAACTATTTTTTTCGAACAAAGAACTCACTATAAGACTCCCATGATTTTTAGGAATTAATAACACTGCGCCCATTCTAGCCATTTTTATTAGATTTTATCAAGCAAAATCTGTATTTTATAAAAGGTAAAATAGCACTAGACATTGTAATTTTTTAATACTATTTTTGCTATATAAAAGTTTGGAGTTCTAACATAATGCAAGTTATACGTTTATTAATTACTGCATATCTTCTACTATCAAGCACATCTCTTCTGGCTGATTCAGCTTATCCGGAAACAAGAGACGAGCGCAGAGCAAAGGAAATCGGCTCAATGCTTGGTAACGGAGAAGGAATAGTCTTTAGACCAGGAAAAATTCCAAATCTTTCTACTCAAACGAAAGATAGCAAAATAAATAAACATCTTTGGCAAGCAACGCTTGATGTTGTTGATTTTGCTCCAATTGTAACCTCTGATACAGAAAATGGCATACTAGTAACAGATTGGTATAGCAATACGAAAGATACGAATAGAAGCATGAAGTTAAAAATTGAAATTACAGGAAATGTAATTAGCCCAGAATCAATCAAAACAGAGCTAAAGCAAAGAGTACGTAAAGATGGAACTTGGATGGAAGATAACTCCTCATCCGAGACTCTAACGGAAATTGAAGATAAAATTCTACGCAGAGCTCGCCAACTCTACTTAAGAAGTCACAAAAAGTAACTCATATCCCCATTACCTCGGCACCTCAATAAACTTATTGACTTAATAAATTTGCCAGTGTTATTATTTTTAATAGCGCTTAATTTTTATATTCGGGGTTTTTATGGGTTTAGAGTCAAATTATAAATTCTTGTACCAGGATTTTACTCCTAAAGATTTATCTAAGGCGCCAGAAGACAAAAGAGAGAGTGCAATAAGCAGAAACAAGCTTGATCTTATGAATAAGCTTCTTGGAAGTGCTCCTGATAAGGATAAAGGAAAACTAAAGAATTTTCTTGCAAAAACTTGTAACTCTGATGCCCTAGGTAAATATTTATTTGATAATTTTGAGTTATCTTCCGAAGCGGAAAGAAGATCACGTGATGACAACATATTAAATGAGTTTCAAAAATTAACAGCAAAGTACGGATATTTTGACGCACAAAATGCATTGCATATTGGGATTTACAAAAGATGTTACGATATTTGTGAGCATACTGCCAGATTCACAGAAAATAATTATCGAACTGGAGAAGTTGCTTCAAGGGCATTTAAAATGATGGCTCTGTTTTCTCCTGAGCCTTTGCAGGGAGAACTCGATACTGCTACTCTTCAGACTTGTCGCAATATTGAAAAGTTTATGGGGAAGAATGTTAAAACAAACACTCCAATACATGATACTTTGATGCATAATCTGCCTGAATATCATCCTAGCACTCCTGAATTTAATCTTCCAGGTTGGAAAGGGAAGTTACAAGAGTTTGGTCTAGGTTTAGTGCGTAATTTTAGTGATGTTCCAAAGATAGAAGGTATAATTAAAGCTGATACTAGTTTATCTGAGAATAATCCAGATGGTTTGCCGCATAACAAAAATTCTTTTGATTATTTATTATCTAGAGCAATATATCCACGTTATGACGAAAATCCTGAATTTGGAAAAATATTCAAATCCTACAATGCGCCTGAAGAAATGTTTAATCGTGCATTGGATTTGATGCGAGATGGGACGCTTAAAGTTGATGCATCTGGGGCAGGGCTTTCGCATAAAGCTGAAGACAATATACCAAATATTGCTTTAAAAGTGCCTGGTAAAGATGATCTTTATCTAGTCAAGTTGCCTTCTAATGACCCTAGAGCTTTAATTTTAGGTCAGATAACAAATTGCTGTCAGTCTGTTAGTGGGGATTCTGAAAAATGTGTGATTGATGGAGTGAATTTACCTAATAATGGTTTTTATGTTTTTTTGAGAGAGGAGAAAGGTTGTAATCCTAGTTTTAATCCTAATGCTATAGATTGGGGGAATTTAGAGCAAAAGGCTAAAATTGTTGGGCAATCATATGTTTGGTTAGGAAAAGATGGGGCATTGACATTAGATTCTCTAGAGGTATTGGGATCTTTTAGAGATAAGATAAATGTTAAGGATACCATGGAGGCATTAGGTAAGGAGTTAAGTCAGAAGCATCAAGAAATACCTCGTATTACCTTAGGAATGGGAGGTGGAACAGGTGATGTATTGGGTGCCCCAATAAATAAAGACCATGGATTGCAAGAGGCTCCTTCTCCAGAATCGATGAAAGAAGGATATATGTATGGCGATTCTAAAGAGCAATATGAGGTTTATGTATCGGAGAGCACAGAAGCAGCGAGAATTTCTTTCTCAGAAAAAATACAAGATATTGACAACAATATTATAACATCTCAAGCTCAAAGTGAATTGTTAATTGCATTCTCGCAAAAACACCCAGATATGAATTTAAATGATATTCCACAACCACTTTTAAAGGATCATGTACTAAAAGAGATAAAATATGATCCTAGTGCGGTGCAGCAAATATATTCTGATATTCTATCAGCTCCTCTTAGAAATAGAGAACCGTACGCTAAAGGACACGAAAAAGGCTGGTGGAAAATTCCAAACTTACTGAATTCAGGCTTATCTGAAGAAATGATACTTTCACTAACTTCTATGGGCGCAATGGAGATTTATGAAACGGGGATAACTACATTTGATGAGTTAAGAGATTCCAACATGACTCCAAAAAAGATCGCATATTTAACTTGGCGTCCTGCACAACAGTTTTATCACGAAGGGGTCACTACATTTGCAGATCTTTCAAAAATAGATGATGAAAACAAAATTTTTGCTCTGACAGTACCAAATGTAAGAATTACTTGTAGAGCAGCAGGGTTCCTTTTGCTGAACTTGTAAAAATAGATGATCTAGAAAAAATCGAAGCTCTAACTTCAGAGGATGCACAAAATGCTTATAAACTAGGAGTTCCTTTTGATGAACTTGTAAAAATAAATGGTGTAGAAAAGATTCAGACCCTAACTTCATGCGCTGCACTACATGCTTATAGAGCACGGGTTACTAC
>JBEAVG010000023.1:0-7140 GCA_041161045.1 Pseudomonadota bacterium | reverse complement strand
CCTCTATATCAGTCCATCTCATCTCTTTAAACCTTATAAATTCAAATAATATATCTCATACAAATCTACTTATACTAGATATAATGTTAAGACAAAATTGTAACTAACTTAGATCAATTTTACGATGAAAATTATGTTAAAGATAATAAATTGGTTGCGATATTACAACAGTCACTAAGGCTTAAGAGGTTTTTTTTGAAAAATACATTATGAGTCTCATGCGCAAATCTTCTGCTGCAGATTGTGCCAAGTTGTTTTTTGTATGTCTTTCTTGTGTATAAGAAGCATATGGAGTAGATAGAGAATTATAGGAGCCAATTGTGCGCAACTTACCCTCAGTCAAAACACGATCTGTTGTCTTATCTATTAACCTATAGGAATATAATTGCTCGACATTTTGAGCAACAACTGTAGCTCTAGAAGTAACAACAAGCGGAGTCACTTTATTCTCCGCTGAAATATGCAATAAATATTTTGTATCATGAGAAGTGCCAAAAAGTTTGCTCAACTGGTAATACAACTCTGTGTTTTGCAATGTCTCTACTTCCTCTATTTCGATTCTTGAAAGTTCATCGCTAATTTTGTCATCCTTATACAATGGCCCAACAAAGCTGCATGATGACAGAATGATTGTAACCAAAATATATGAAGCTATTAATTTGAATATTTTCATTTACCACTCTCGCTCATCGGAGGCTTATAATTCTCATCATGCTTTGTAAGCAGTTTTTGCGCTTTGAAATCACACGACAACCCTTCAAAAACTCCTTCAGCCACTATTCCCTGCCCTTCCCGAAATAGAGTTGGTATAATGCCTCTATAGGTTACTGTAATGGTTTTTTTATTATCAGTTAGCATGAAGGATATTGTTCTATTAGGCATATGCTGAACTGAACCTACCGTAACAAGACCACCTACTCTTACATCTTTTCCTAGATGTTCATCCTTAAGCTCAGATGGAGTAAGAAAAAACACAAGATTATCGGAAAGCAATTCTAAAACTAGCCATATGCCTGATGCAACTAAAGTCGAAAACAGAACAACCATTAACAACCTATTTCTAACCTTAGGATGCATTTTTTTTCTCCAAGATATTTTGTTTTACGGATCTATATGACAAGAAAGAACTGACCATTATTATTAGTAATCCGCCAATACCTATAGCATAAGAAAGAGCAATATAAGCTATCATTAGTTTTACATCATTGAATTATCATCATTATAAATGTATATTTCTTCCTAGTAAATTGATTTGATACCTTTTAAAGATGAAAGCTCAGATAAGAAAAATATTAAACAATGTTATTTTATGGATAGTGGTTATATTGACTACTCTGCTTCCATTAAGTTTAAGCAAATTTGGAATAAATTTAATTTTAATACCTCAAATAGAAGTGCCTTTTATATTTCTTCTTGCAATATATGCGAATGTTTCTTCGCTACAAGTTTTTCTATATGGTCTCTTAATAGATGTATCATATGGTTCGCCTATAGGAGTATCCTCTATGATTCTACTTTTATCTCATAGAATTCTTACTAGATTTAAGTACGTAATATTGAATCAAGATAACATCCATATAACTAGCTATTTTGTATATACTGCTATTACAATAACTGTCTTAAAATATTTTATCATTGGAATTGCTAATGGTATAACATCTCTACCTGAAATTTCAATATTACTGTTAAATTTTGTCATAACAGTAATAAGTTATCCTATATTACAATTTTTATGCTTATATTTCACACGTAGCAAATCATGAAGATAAATAACGAATTATTAAGGGGTTACTCTATTACAAGACGCAGTTTTATGCTTATGTCGGGGCAACTCGGGATGCTCTCTTTGTTAGGTGCAAAAATTATGTATATGCAGCTAGCAGATGGAGAAAGATATAGAACCTTATCAGATAAAAATAGAATAAATGCAGTAATGATACCACCCCTCAGGGGAACTATAACAGACAAAAATGGTAAGATAATAGCTACTAACACTTCAGCTCTTAGGGTTATATTAGACAAGAAAGAAAATCCTAAATACAAAGATACAATTGATGCATTAGCAAAAATATTATCTTTCTCCAAAGCAGAGTATGAATATTTGCACAAAACAGCTTCCAAAATACATAAAAAACAACCATCTCCACTTATTGATAATTTATCTTGGGATCAAGTGGCCCTGATAGAAGAAAACATAGCGGATCTGCCAGGAATATATGTAGATATGGGGCAATATCGTCTTTACAACTTTGCTCATAGCATGTCTCATCCTATAGGTTATATATCTGCTGCTTCTCAAGGTGATCAAATAGATCAAACATTTAAAAATGTTCCTTATTTTCAAATAGGGAAGAATGGAATAGAAAAGTATTATGAAGAAAAATTACAAGGATCATTCGGTCTTCAGGAAATAGAAGTAAATGCGCATGGAAATTTAATCAGAGAAATATCATCAACTCCTAGCTCTCCAGGTGAAAGTCTGCAAATCAATATTGATGTAGAAATGCAAGAAAAAGCTATGTCTGTACTAAACAGCAAAGGATCATCTGCTGTAATACTCGAGCTTGAAAAAGGTAGAGTAATAACCATGGCATCATCACCTGGCTTTGATCCGAACAAATTTGTTGGAGGTGTTAATCAGGAATATTGGTCAAATTTATTAGAAGATCCGTATAAACCTCTAATAAATAAAACAATACAAAACAACTATCCTCCAGGATCAATCTTTAAAATGCTAGTAGTACTAGCGGCTTTAGAAAATGGAATGGATCCTAACTCTAAAATCAATTGCACCGGAGGATCTGCATTGGGAGATAATTTTTTCAGATGTTGGTATAGGCCAGGGCACGGAAGTTTAAATATGTCAGAAGCTATAGAACATTCCTGTAATACATACATGTACCACATTGCAAAAACTATTGGAGCAGCTAAAATAGCTGAAGTAGCTCGCAAATTTGGGTTAGGAAGCACTATGAATATAGACCTAGGCGCAGAATCCGCAGGACTAATACCTGACCCATTATGGAAGAAAGCTAGATTTAAGGAAGAGTGGAGGTTAGGCGATAGCTTAAACACAGCTATAGGACAAGGTTTTGTTCTAACCACACCATTACAACTTGCTTGCACATGCGCAGCAATAGCAACTGGCAAAGTCTTTACTCCTAGAATCGTCGGAGAATCAGAACCAAAGATATTAGATGTTAAAGATGAACATCTACAATTTTTACGTAATGGAATGATAAATGTAGTAAATTCAGAAGGTGGCACATCTTATTCCCAAAGGATAACTAATCCTAATTGGACTATTGCGGGAAAAACAGGAACGTCTCAAGTAATAGCTAAAATAGGAAACACTGACTTAAGTTCTAACGTACCCTGGAAAAGTAGAAATCATGGATTGTTTATAGGATATGGACCTGTTCATAATCCAAAATTTGCGCTCTCAGTCGTTGTAGATCATGGAGGTGGTGGAGCAAGCTGCGCTGCGCCTATTGCAAAAGAATTATTCCTATCTTTATTTAGCAAATATTTATAGATTTATAGTGAATTTTTTTATGTCAGATCAAACATCGATATCTATCTATGAATTACTTTTATAGTATCAATTATTGGAAGCTGTAGAGCGCCCTATATATAAAGCCTTAGGAAAGAATAAAAAGCCTAATGCTTAAAAATATAGAGATTCCTAGTCAACCCCTTAATAATTTGCTACACTATCTTTAAATTTAGATCAGCTCCAAAAATGAGACATGCAATTATTGATATAGGCTCTAACGCTATCCGCGCAGTAGTGTATGAGGATAATAGTTTAAGCGCACATGAAGTTTATAATGAAAAATTTAAGAGTGACCTATTGGGATTACTAGATCTTTCTGATCTAAATGTAAAACATGGTGTATATCTTATTATTCAGCATTTCGTACATATTTTTAACCAACTTGAAGTAAGAACGATAAAATGCGTTGCAACTGCGGTACTTAGAAATCACGTTAATGCAAATAGCTTTGTTTCTCTAGTAAAAGAAAAATTCAATATTGATATAGAAATAATAACTGGTGAAAAAGAAGCTTATCTTACGGCAGCTGGGCTTATTATGGGTATCAATGATGCTGAAGGAATAGCGGCTGATTTAGGCGGTGGAAGTCTAGAACTTGCAGAAATCTCAAATAAACAGGTAGGAAAAAGAGCGTCACTGCCTCTGGGGACTAATATTATAGACCCAGAAATGACAAATGATGAAATTAAAAAATCTATCTCAAACTCTGTGGAAATAAAAAGATATCAAACCCTTTACCTTATAGGCGGAGCTTTTAGAATGCTTGGTAGGGCTTATATGGAATTTGTCAATTACCCATTAAAAAACCTGCATAACTTGAAAATTTCTAGGGAAGAATTATTAGTTTTCTTAGAAAAATCTGAAAATATGCACAAGCTACATTCATTGTATTACAGAAGAACAACAGACAGGAAAGCCCTAGCGATACTTAGCACTATAATAGATCTTTTTGCTATAGAAAATGTCGTAATCTCAAATTACGGACTCAAAGAGGGAGTACGCTTTGTAAATCTACCTGAGAAAGAAAGAACTAAAGATATAGTTAGAAGTAGATGTGAGAATATTTCAGAATTTAGTTCCAAAAACTGTGACCTGAGTAAATACTATCAACTAATGGAACCTCTACTAATAGAACCATGTAGTGACCTCAAAAATATAATAGATTTGATAGTTATATTATCATGTATGAACACTAATATTGATAAGACATTGCGTGGTAATTTTATGGCAGAATTTGCTTTGTCATCAGACATACCATTTAGCCATAAATATAGGGTCATGATAGCAGTAGCTCTATCTTATATTTTTGGAGGTAAAATAGACCTTTACATACAAAAGCTAGCAAAAAGGATGCTTTCTAAACATGAATATTCTAATAGCCAAATAATAGGATGCATAATTAGAATAGCTTATGAAATAGACGGCCCTAATCTTCACTCACCATCTTTCAGCTTAACTCTAAATAATAACTATATAGAGGTAGTAGCTGCAGAAATACTACCAAGGCAAGTATTCGATAAGATTTGCGAACGATTAAAAGACATATCAAGAGCACGCAAACTAAAGTAAGTTTTTGAACTATAACAAAAATTGTGCTATGATATTTCTAGATCTAATTCTTAGGGAAAATTATGGCATATAGTGATAAAGTAATGGACCATTATGAAAATCCACGCAATGTCGGATCGATGGACAAGGCTAGCAAAAATGTTGGCACTGGTCTAGTAGGCGCGCCTTCTTGTGGAGATGTAATGAAGTTACAAATTCAGGTTGATGATAATGGCGTTGTTAGTGATGCTAAATTTAAAACCTTTGGATGCGGTTCTGCTATAGCATCAAGTTCACTTGTTACAGAATGGATAAAAGGGAAAAGTCTTGATGAAGCTGAAGCAATTACAAATCATGAAATTGCCGATTATCTATCTCTTCCACCTGTGAAAATACATTGCTCACTCCTAGCTGAAGAAGCCGTAAAAGCAGCCATCTCAGACTATAAGAAGAAACAAGAAGCATGACGTTACCTCTCACAATAACTCCCACAGCTGCAGAGAAAGTGAAGGAGCTGCTAGAGAAGCGTGGCAAACCTTCTTTAGGCCTCAAAATTGGTATTAAAAATGGTGGGTGCTCTGGCCTTTCTTACCTCATAGAATATGCAGATGAAAAAGGGCAATTTGATGAAGTAATCACTATTGATGGAATCACTATTATTATTGATCCTAAAGCAATAATGTATCTTATAGGAAGCAAAATGGACTATGTAGATGGTGATTTCAAATCTGGCTTTGTATTCGAAAATCCAAACGAAAAAAATAAATGTGGCTGTGGTAAGTCATTTAGTGTTTAGTCTGATGCGACAGATAGTCTCTCCCTTGAAAATACTATTCGATCAGGTTTTTATGTTTAAGACTAAAGCAAATTTCCCCTAGAGAATAAATTGAACCAATCTCTCACACTAGCAATCGCCCTAACTACAGTTCCTGCATAAGCTGGATCCATGTCTCCGAATATACCTATCTTTTCCTTATAAAGCTTGAATGCTTCTGCCTCACGAGAGAAGATTTTTTCATTAGGATATGTACCTATGGAATAAATTAAAGTCTTAGCAGGGATATTGCCATTTATAGATTTCACATTCCCATTTTCATCTAAATCTATTGATTTTAGCTCTGTATTTTCTAGGAATTTCACACCAGACTCCAATGCAATTTTTAGCTCCTCATGATTCTCTTTATAGCTAGGAGATTCTGTAATAGTTTTTCTATATATTATGGTAACATCTGCATTAGATCCATTCGACATTGCAGCCATAGCGCAATCTATTGCAGTAAGACCAGCACCTAATATCACAACAGGGGTATCAAAAGTAAAATTTGGTACATTCATGTGAAGTGAGGCAAGGAAAGTAAATGCTGATATAACACCCTTAGAATTTATGTTTTTTACCTCTGGTATTTTAGGACTGCCGGCTCCCCTCCATAATGCTACATAATCAAATTTTTCATTCTCTATAGCTCTTTGAATTGTTATATCACGTCCGAGCCTATAGCCACCTTTAAGCTCGAAATTTTCATATCTTTCAAGAAGCATTCTAATGAGAAGTAAATTATATTTATCCCACCTATCTGTAATACCATATTCAGCAACCCCACCAAATCCTTGAGATTTATACTCACCCATAGATTTTATGAGCTGTGGCCAGTTTTCTATCGGATCAAAAAAAGCCTTAGGCAAAGGTTTTATATCTAGCGAGTCGATGCCAGTAACTTGCTTCCCATCTTGTAATAGATAATACGCCATGGCAAAGCCAGCAGGCCCCATACCAACCACAAGATTTTTTGTAACTTTTGAAACTGGCTTGCGTTCTTTTATTAGAGGATTCCATCTACTAAGAAGATAGTAAATCTCAGCTCCATATGGTAGCTGCAACACAGCTTTTAACATTTCAGTTTCTATACAAGGAACATCGACCGGCTCTTGTTTTTGATAAATGCATGACTTCATACAATCATTACAGATTCTATCACCTGTAGCTGCAACGAGAGGGTTGTCGATCATGACTATAGCTAAAGCAGCAACCACATTTC
>JBEAVG010000164.1:0-5889 GCA_041161045.1 Pseudomonadota bacterium | reverse complement strand
AACAAGGCCGCAAAAGAAATGCAGGAACGTCTCATGAGGTTAGTTTCTGCACATGGTGTTACTATAGGCACATTCCATTCTGTGGCTGCAAAAATTTTGAGAATTCATGCAGAAAAATTTGAACTCACCTCCTCTTTTTCAATAATTGACGCCGACGATCAAGCAAAACTTATAAAATCAATAATGATAGAATCCTCTGTCGATACTAGCACTCATAAACCTCAGATAATCGTATCCATAATCTCTAAATGGAAGGATCTAGGAATAACTTATGATAAAGTCACACAAGATATGGTCAAATCCCAGTCTCACAAAATTGCAAAAAATTTGTATCAGATTTATCAAAATAAGCTTGTATCTTCTAATGTAGTAGATTTTGGAGATCTGCTTCTTTACAACACTGAACTATTTAAAAAATATCCAGAAATTCTATCATTATATCAGGATAAATATCATTATGTCCTAGTTGATGAATATCAAGACACAAATGCCGTACAGTATTTATGGACTAAAATGCTATCTGGTAAATATGGTAATATCTGCTGTGTCGGGGATGATGATCAATCTATATATAGCTGGCGAGGTGCCGAAATTGAGAATATTCTTAGATTTGAGCATGATTTTAAAAATGCTAAAATCATAAGACTAGAAAGGAATTATCGATCAACTACACCAATCCTGCAGACTGCTAGTCAGTTAATAAAATGCAACAGAAAACGCCACGGTAAATCTTTGTGGACAGAAGGCTCAGAAGGAGAACCTGTAAAGTTAGTATATTGCTGGAATGATAAAGAAGAAGCTCGTTTTGTTGTTGAAGAAATAAAGCACAAATTATCTTCTATCAAATTAAATAGCATTGCGATACTGGTAAGAGCAGGATTTCAGACAAGACAATTCGAGGAAAGTTTAATCGCATCTGCTATATCATACAGAATTATTGGCGGACTTAAATTCTATGAAAGAAAGGAAATACGAGATGCAATTTCTTATATAAGAATTACTATGAACCCAAATGACGATATAGCTCTTGAACGTATTATTAACGTACCAAAACGCTCAATAGGAGATGCTACTTTAGAAGCGATAAAATCCTTTGCTAAAAGCTCTTCTTTATCGTTAAAGATGGCGATAGTACAAATGATTAATGCAAGAATTTTCAAACCCAAAGTACATGATTCTCTATCTTCATTTATTAAACTCTTAGATAGCTGGCAAAAGCTTTATGAAACTACTACTCCACTTAACTCAACAAAACAAATGCTTGAAGAATCTGGTTATATTGCAATGCTAAAGGAGGACAAAACTGAGGATTCAAGATCTAGAATAGAAAACCTTACTGAGATGCAGAGAGCTATGGCTGACTTCGAAAAAATAGGAGATTTTCTTGAACATGCAAGCCTGGTTACAGATGGAGATTTAAGCGGAGATAGTTCTGAAGCAGTTAATTTAATGACTGTACATGCTGCTAAAGGTCTGGAATTCGATCTGGTATTTCTTCCAGGATTCGAGGAAGGCTTATTTCCTCACCAAAAATCCATCTCGGAAGATGGAATAAATGGAATTGAGGAAGAAAGAAGGTTAGCATATGTAGGAATTACAAGGGCTAGGAAAGATCTATACATAACATATGCTGAGACACGACGCATATTTAATGAATATGTTAAATCTGATCCATCAAGATTTCTACTCGAGATGGATAATAAAATGATCACAAAAATTTCCTCTCAAAAAAATTATGTTAGAACCGAAAGATCATTTATAAAAAACAACAAGCCTCTCAATACTATCAATAAGATAAATAATACTACACCTTGCTGGAAGGTTGGGGCAAAAGTTCAGCATTCTAGCTTCGGCACAGGTATGATAATAAGAATCCGCGAAGACCGCATAGATGTAGCTTTTGCGCACAATGGAGTAAAAACAATAAAACAAGAATATTTAGAATTGATGTGACCAAAAAGGCACGCCATAGTTGTATATCACTCTAGATCTTTCAACTAATTATTTGAGTTAGTGTCATTTGTTAATGTAGTATAAGGATACTAAAAACCAAAATAAGAGGAAATCTATGAACACAGCTTTTAGTATCTTTGCCAATAAGAATTTTTATTGGCGTATTATGATGGCAATATGCGTTATGTTTGCTGTAATAAGCGCTTCTGATGTTGCAGTAGCGAATGGTGGCCAACAACAGCAACAACAGCAAGGAAATGATATCATCGGTGAAACATTATGCCGATTGGTAAATAATCTAAGTGGTGGTATTGCTAAATCAATAGCAACAATTGCTATATTTGCAGTTGGAGTTGGTCTATTTATGGGCAAACTAAACTGGGGTGTGGCAGCAGCTACAGCAGCTGGTGTTGGTATAATATTCGGCGCTGGTCAGTTAGTAGCATGGTTAAGCGGTGACGCAAACAATGCAACTTGTGAATAGTTATTTTTAATGTCTGAAATAGTCATCTTGACAATTTGTTGAGATGACTATTTTGTTTTTGTGATTTCTAATATTTTATTTAATGTAGAATATTGGTTATAACCCAACCTATATAATGGGTCGAGTTTTGTAGGATCCAATTTTTTATCTTCATCCAGAATATCTTCATCTACGGAAATACCGATAACTCTTCCTATCACCATCTTGTTACCACCTGTAGTACCAGGTATATCTATTGTTTTCACATGAATACATTCAAGATTTATAGGCGAAATACTTACTGAAGGCACGCTAACTAATTTCGAACTCTTGATTGGTATATTAAATTTATCTATCTCACTTTCATTATATGCAAGGTTAGCAGATGATAACATCATAAACTCAGCCGATTTAGTGTTTGTAAAATTGACTACAAACTCACCTGTCGCTTCGATATTTGCTACAGTATCCTTAGGAGTCATATCTCCATCCTTAGCTGATGCAGCAAACATTATGGTAGGAGGTATATCGGCAATAGCCTGAAAATAACTAAAAGGCGCTAAGTTGGTTATTTTTTCTCTACTTATGGTACTAATCCAAGCTATAGGCCTTGGAATAACACAAGCTTTGAATAACCCCTTAGGTTGATCATTGTTATTTAAATCAAAAAACATTTATATATACCAATTTTCGCACAGACTATCATAGCATTATACTAAAGTCTATTGCATATAGCTCTTGTTTGTGTCATCATGGAACTTGAAGAAAATTGTTAGTGGAGTAATTATGCTTAGGAATAGCACAGATAGCTTTGGATCTTTATCAAGATTTTTACATTGGGTAGTTGGTCTAATGATAATAGGCCTTCTTTGTGTGGGGTTTTATATGACAGACCTACCTAACTCCGATGAAAAATGGCAAATTTACGGACTACATAAAGCTACGGGAACTCTTGTCTTTGGCTTAATAATCATAAGAATATTATGGAGATTAATCAATGTTGCGCCAGAACTTCCTACAACGATGAAACCATTGCTTCAAACAGGATATAAACTTGGTGTTAAATCTATGTATTTACTAATGTTTGTAATGCCCCTAAGTGGTATCTTTATGTCGCTATATTCTGGTCATGATATATCTGTTTATGGACTTTTCAGTATAAAGGCATTTGAGCTTAGCAATAAAGAATTAGCACACATACTACATTCTATACATGTATATTCAGGAATTATTCTTGCTTGTATAATATCTGTTCATACAATGCTAGCGCTATATCATCATCTAATAGTAAAAGACAGACTACTACTTAGAATGATATGCGGGAAATAATTCAACTAGAATGAGCCTTCCTACAATAGCACAACATGCAAAACTACATGGTATAATTCCTGATAAAAAACTCGGTCAGAATTTTCTTTTTGACCTTAGTCTATGTGAAAAAATAGCTAGATCTGCTGGAGATATCAGTAATAAGTTCGTAGTTGAAGTAGGCCCAGGGCCAGCTGGACTTTCTAGAGCAATTCTTAATTTTTTTCCACAAAAACTCATAGTAATAGAAAGAGACAAAAGGTGCCTGAATTTGCTCCAAGATGTACAATCAACATCTAGTAATATGGAAATTTTGAATGAAGATGCTTTAAAAGTACAACTATCATCTTTAGGCCATAAAAAACTAACACTAATCTCTAATCTGCCATATAATATAGGAACTGAGCTTGTATTTAGGTGGCTTGATCAAATAGAATATGTCGATTCAATGACGTTAATGCTACAAAAGGAAGTAGTAGATAGAATTTGCGCACCAGTAAGCACGAAGGACTACGGCAAACTCTCCATAATGTGTCAACTTATATGCAGCACTCAAAAACAATTTGATGTTTCGCCACAAGCTTTTTACCCTCCACCGAAAGTGATATCAACTGTAGTAAAACTCATTCCTAAATCTCAACAATATACTAAAGAAATTATTGAAAGAGTTAGAAAAATTTCCACAGCAGCATTCATGCAGAGACGAAAAATGATCAAATCTTCTTTGAAAAATATTCAACCTGATATAGAGTCTCTAATTGTATCAGCTGGGATAAGCCCTGAATCTAGAGCAGAGAATCTCACTGTTGAAGATTATGTAAATCTGGCGGAACTATGTCCATTTCTGAAATAGGCCTAATACTTATTATTGGATTATTTGTCTTAAAACCACAAGACATGAAAGCCATTGGAAAATTCATAAAAACTACTATGGATTACTTGGCTTCATTTAAGAAAGATATGTGGAAAATGTTAGATGAAGAAGATGCAAATAATCAGAAAAATTCTGAACAAATAAATATGTACCTAGAAAAAATCATTAAAATTTCAGGCAAATATGACGGCGAATATGATTTGGGGAGTGTAAAAGCTTATTATCACAAACTACTAATAAAAGAAAAAATCACTTCTCCAAAGAAAGTAAAATAGATGGCTTAAGTTCCAGATGATTAATTATAGAACCGAAATCGTCTTCCTTAAGACCTAATTTTTGCATTAATATCTGCGCGTTCCCGGTAGAAACTAATGCCGAACTAATACCAACGTTATGTGCACCTAAAATATCCATATCTAAAGTATCCCCTATCATAAGCATACGCTCCTTAGGGATATGAGAATATTTTTTTAGTAATTCCTGATAAATTATTGCCTGTGGTTTCCCTGTATATATAACCTTACCTTTGTAGTTTTTAACAATATAACCAGGGCCATAATTAAAACCATTATCTGCTGGAATTATGGTATCAGGATTGGGGCATATACAGATCATGCCCATAGATGCAGCTTCTTCTAGAATTCCATTATATTTATTCGCATCTTCATTTGCTTGAATCTGAGCGCTTACGATAAGAATATTAGCTTTGGATAAATCATCAGTAAAATTAACATTAGTACCTTCGTAAATATTCTCAAAGTCATTATCTGTTAGGTGATAAACACTATGATTTTTGACACCTAAGATAGGGTCATTATTAAGGATCATAGATATTGCTACCTGACCAGAAGTGTAAACATTTGCAACTGAAGTATTAACCCCCCAATCTATAAGCTTTTCAGCTAGACCTGAACTTAACCTTGGAGAGTTGGATAAAAAATATAAGGGCTTTTGTTTACTGATCCAGTTTAGGCTTTCAACAGCCTTTGTGTAAACTGAAGATCCTTGACGTATCACACCCCATACATCGACTATAAAAAGATCGTATTCTGATATGATATCTTTCGCTATACAAATATTATGTGTCATAACTTATCTTAAGCCACCTTATCACGGAAATTAGCCCATTCCTCTTTTATAAGCTGTAGAGACCTATCAGTCACGTCCTCTGGATCATCCTCAAAATCGGATAATGCCAAAACTAAATCTTCAATATTATTAAGACTTAGGTAAGCTATATCTTCATCTGGATAATTTTCTTCTAACGCCCTGGCTAACGCCTCTATATCAG
>JBEAVG010000044.1:0-7546 GCA_041161045.1 Pseudomonadota bacterium | reverse complement strand
TAGCCATAAATGCATGTTTGTTTCTGGAGTTATTCCAATTGCTGCGCTTAGGTCTATAACTGGGCCTTTGAAAATTTTGATTAATGGATTCATAAAATGTTCAAAATTCCCATTTAGCATTATTATAGCTTTGGAGTTTTTGATCTTAGATAGATCGCTTGGCTTGAGTATGTACTCATGAGGACATGTTCTACCCGCTAAAATAACATCTATTCTGACATCATCTTTGGTTATTAGTTCTGCTAAATTTTTTATTGGAGAAGAGCTAACGGTTATTATTTTCTGATCTGCAAATGTTAATTGTGATAATAAAAGATTTATAAGTAAAAATACTAAGCGTAGCTGTATCATGGACTATAATAATTTGTCTGAATATTTAACAAATCAGTAACACAACTCCTTATAAATGTACAGTTTTATTAGTTGCTTTATACTCGTTGCTTGACCTGTTCTATAAGTCTTCTTATGATCTAAATAGTAATCTTAAAGCAAATGGAAGAAAAACTATGAAACAATTTGGTGATTTATCTAAGATAATACATAAAGAAGGCTATATTTTTATAATAATATTTGCTATTGCGGCTTTTATACTTAACTCGCTTAGTTCCACTCTTGGAATGATAGGGTTGGTGCTTACATGTTGGTGCGCATATTTCTTTCGTAACCCTCAAAGGCATACTCCTATAGAGGAAAATGCTGTAATATCTCCTGCAGACGGAGTGGTTCAATCTGTAACCAAAGCAGCGCCTCCTTCTGAATTAGGTCTTGGTGATGCGGAAATGACTCGTATTAGCATATTTTTGAGCGTATTTAATGTTCATGTGAACCGTATTCCTATTGATGGTAAGGTGACAACTCTTCATTACAATCCAGGAAGATTTTTTAATGCTTCTATGGATAAAGCGAGTATATATAATGAAAGACAAAGTATTTTGATTGAAACAGCAGATAAGGTAAAGGTTGTTTGTGTACAGATTGCTGGTCTTATTGCAAGACGTATTGTATGCGATTTAGAGGAAGGGGATAAGGTTAAGGCCGGTAGTCGTTTTGGTATTATAAGATTTGGTAGTAGAGTGGATATATACCTTCCTATAAAAACCTTAGTTTCTGTATGTGAAGGGCAAACTTGCATAGGTGGTGAAACTATAATTGCCGAATTAAATCCGGGATCAAAGTCAAGTAAGAAGAAATTTGAGGTGAGGTGAAATGCCACTTCCGAGAATCCGCAAGATCAGCTTATCTAAACCTTTGCCTTTAGTGAAGTTGTTACCTAGTTTGGTAACCTTAATGGGACTTACTATTGGTATGAGCGCTGTAAGATTTGCTCTAGAATCTAGGTGGGAGGCTTCAGTTACATGTATTATGGCTGCTGTGCTTATTGATGCTTTGGATGGTAGGGTAGCGCGTATGCTTAATGCTACAAGTGTTTTTGGAGCAGAGCTTGACTCATTGAGTGATATGGCTAATTTTGGTATTGCCCCAGCATTAATAGTATATTTGTGGTCATTCCAAAATATAGAATACAAACTCTTTTCTTGGGCTGCTGTCCTTTTGTATATGGTATGTATGGCGATAAGATTAGCTAGGTTTAATACTGGTATACATGATACTAAGCAAGCTAATAAATTAAAGAATTTTTTCATAGGGGTTCCTGCGCCAGCTGGAGCGATCCTTATGCTTTTTCCAATTATTTTAGATTTTGATCTTAGTACAACTTTAGGATTTAATATTAGATCGCATACTTTACTTATAACGATGTATCAGATTTTGATAGCATTCTTGCTACCAAGTAGATTGCCAACTTTGTCTATGAAGAATACATTGATCAGGTATGAATATGTATGGGCTTACCTTTTAGGGGCTGGTATATTTATTACGGCTATACTAGTTTATACTTGGTATGTGATGCCGATATTAGCTATATTATATTTAGCTAGTATTCCTTTAAGCGCTATGTATTTCAAGAGGAATAATCCTGATGGATAAAAAGCAGCTTTTGTTAAGCAAAATAAAAAATCCCAGTAAGTTTACTTTAGGTTTGGTTGCTGTTCTGTTTTTGTGTTTGATATATAATTTATATGTATGGGTTAATACTGAACACACAGACAATGCTTATGTTGATGCTAATATAACTATGCTTACTAGTCAGGTTAGTGGGGCTGTCAAAGAAATATTGATTCATGATAATGAGATTGTCAAAGCTGGTGAGGTAATAGCTAAGATAGATGATACTAATTATAGGGCTTCTTTTGAGCAGGCTAAAAGTAAGCTAGAGTCTGCTAAATATTCTAGTAAGATAACGGATGAGCAGCGCTCGATAGAAAAAATAAATTTTGCAAAATTACAAAAAGACAAAGATTCTTCTAGTCTCAAATATGAATTAGCTGACAAGGATTATAAGCGTAATTTAACTTTGAAGCAGAACAATTTCGTGAGTCAGAAATCTCTAGATGATTCTAAAATACAATTAGAAAATGCTAAGGATGACTTGTTAAGAACAAATTCTGCTTTTGAGACGTCTAAACATAATCTTGCGCTTCTAGATAATCAATATCAGAGTAATCTTGCTGCTATCAGAGCTGCTGAACAAGAAGTTGTAATAGCCAAAAAAAATCTTGATAATACCGTGATCTTAAGCCCTATAAACGGCACAGTGGCGAGTAGTGGTATAAGGCTTGGAAATAATGTTTTTCCTGGAATGCCCCTTCTTTATATAGTGCCATATGAGATGTATATTGTTGCAAATTTTAAAGAAACACAAATTGTGCATTTTTATGAGGGGCAAGAAGTAGAGATAAAATTTGATTCTATAGATGGGAAATATAGGGGTAAGATTCGTAATATTGCACCTGCCTCTGGTGCTACTTTTTCTCTAATTCCAGTGGATAATGCTACTGGTAATTTTACAAAGATCGTACAAAGGGTTCCTGTTAATATAGATTTTGATTATAAAGATAAGAATCTAGAAGGTCTTGCTGTGGGTATGTCTACAAAGGTTTCTATCTACACTAGGAATTAGGTTTTGTGATATGAGAAAAAAAGGCATTTTGCTAACCCGTAGTATAGAGGAAAATTTTATAGCTTCAAATTGGCTTGTGGCAAAAGATTTCAAAGTTTTCGCTGCTCCTATGATTGAATATGAAAGGTGTAATTGTGATTTTAGCTCTTTTGCTGATGTGCGAGATATAATCATTACTAGTAAATTTAGTGCTAAACTCATTGCTGAGAATTATATGTTTGAGGTGGAGGCTTGGGTTGTAGGTGAAGAATCAGCAAAAATTCTTACTAGCAATCCCAAAATAAAGCTAAATTACGTAGCTGAAAGTGTTACAGATCTTATAGATAACTATGTTCATAGAGGTCATCATTCTGAAAGAATAATGTATTTTTCTGGATCTAGTATTACTATGGATATTCCATTTTCTACGAGATATATTCTTTATAAAAGTAACTATACAGATTCGATACCAGAGGATGTGATTAGCGCTATAGATAATGGTATTATAGATATAATAATGCTATATTCTAAGAATTGTGCTACGAATTTACTAAAACTTTTTATAGATTATGGATTGAGTGATAGGCTTGAAAAAGTTGTAGTTGTAGCTATTAGTGAAGAAGTAGGGAGAGTTATGAGCTCCTATGTTGGAGATGTTTTAGTGCCAGAACATCATAATTCAGAGGAAATGTTGAAAATGGTAGAGGATTATGCAAAAAGAAACTAAGAAACATGGTGCTAGTTTTTTACTTAAGCTTTTTACTTCGGGTCTTATAGTTTTTGCTGTAGGTAGTATTTATTTAGAAAATCTTGTTTCTTATATTAAAAATTTTTCTACAGCTGATCATTTGGAGCAAAGAAAATCAGAAGAATCTTCTAAGCTTGTGGATGAGATAGATGATATATCAGAGCTTGCTGATATATTGATTGATGAGGATAATTCAAATGTTACGGATATTTTTGGTAAGATAGATAAATACAGAGAATATTTATGGAATTTTGAGCAATTGGCTTATAAATTTTCCAATCATATTCTTTTTTCAAATGAGTTGTCTTATTTAGAAAAATATAGCGCTTTTTATACTCCAGAGATAAAGAATCATCTTGCTCTTTTTAAGAGATATAATGAAAAATTTTCAGATAAGGTAGTGGCCGAGTATAATGAAGTGACTGGCGATTATGGTCTATTAGGCAAAGTGGTTGATAGGATGCTTGATATAAAAAAGAAAAATCCTAACTATTCCGAAATGCTAGAGACGAATAAGAAGTTAGAGGTTCCATTGAGAGAATTATCCAGATATTTTTACTCAACAGAGTTTTTAAAAAGGTATTTTGAATATGAATAGGATAGTCATAGTTATATTGCTGGTAGGACTAATTTACATTGGGGTAAATGTTGCTAGTCATTATGACACCACGATATCTATGTTAATTTGGGATTACAAAATAGATATCAAGCTTTTCTTCCTCATAGGCTTAATATTAATTGCCGCTACATTTATGTCTATGGGTATTAAGGTCATTGGGGTGATATTTAAAATACCATACATTATTACTCAAAGTCTTATAGGTTATAAAAAACGTAACCTTAACAGAACAGTGATGGAATCTTATTCAAATTATCTAACTAGTGACATTGATTCTGCTAAGCGAGGATTATCTAAGATAGATTTGGGTAATCTAGAACCAGAACTAATAGATCATGTAAATTTACTAAATGCTTTGTGTAATACAGATTTTGATAAAAATATGTATTTATTGGAGAGGCTGATAAATAATAGAGATTTTTATGATTATGTTGCAAAAGTCTTTGCTTATAGGCTTTATGAGCAGAAACACTATGCTCAGAGTCTTCAATATGCTGAACTTGTGAGGATTGTAACTAATAAAGATCCAAAGTTTATTAGGCTACTTGTTAAGCTTTATGCGAAATTAGAGATGTGGGAGAAATTTGCGGTTTATATGGAGCGCTATTCGGATGTTTTGATTAAGGCTACAGCTCTTCCTGCATCTGAGATATCGTCTGATTATGTAAAAGTTGCTAAGGTGTGTCTGGCTAATGGTAATGATTCAAAGGCGCAAGATTTTCTTAAACAAGCTTTGGAATATGATCCAATAAATATGGAAGCATTAGAGACATTATGTAGGGTAAATATGATAAATGGAAATGCTGTCTCGAATTTAAGAATTTTAGAACATGCTTTTTCAATATCTCCTTCTTTTATTATTTTTGAACTTTATATAGAATCTAGTGATATAGACTCGAAAGAGGCTTACAAAATATTTGAAGATCTAGTACAAGATGTGCTTCAACATAAGGAAGTATTTTTTGCTATTGCGGCTTGGTGTGGGCTTATTGATGAGATAGAGATTCTTCAAAAAAGATCTGAAGTTATTTAATATATTATGAAATTTCCAGATATCAAATTAGATGAGAGACAGCTAGAACTTGTTGCTGTGCTAGATTTAGTTTCGAAAAGAGTGAGCGAAAATTCTGCAATTAAGATTCCGCAACCTTTTACGTCTTTTAAAAATATTATGAAGCATTTTTTCCGTTCCTCTAGGAATAGAAGGGAGATGAATAATATTTATATATATGGTGGAGTGGGGCGTGGCAAGACAATGATTGTGAAAGCTTTTTACGATATGCTTCCACCATTTAAGCTTTTTATTCACTATCAAGATTTTATGCTTAATCTACATAAAGCTTTGCATAAGGTTAAGGGTGCTTCTACTTATGATATACTTGTGGGTGTTGCAAAAGATATGGCTAAAAAATATCGCTATATTTGTATTGATGAATTTGAAGTAAAAGACATTGCTGATGCAATGATTATAGCAAGATTTTTTACAAGCATGATGGATTTTGGAGTTAATTTTTGTATTACAAGCAATACTCCGCCAGAAAATCTTTATAAAGATGGATTGCAGAGGCAGCAGTTTTTGCCATTTATTGAGGAGATACAAAATAGATTTATAAAATTCCGATTAGATACTGAGCATGATTATAGGCTAGATAAGATTGAGTCTATTAATAATAGAGTTATGTATCCAATAGATTCTTCGATAGGGAAAAGAATTGCTAATATAAAGGATAGTTTGAGTGGGGGCGGTAGCTATTATCCACATGTTTTGCAGATTTTTAAGAGGGATGTGGTTTTTCCTCTTGCTTATAAATCAATTCTGGTTACAGATTTTAATAGCTTATGTAAAGCCCCATTATCATCCAGCGATTTTATAGCTATTTGTAAGCATTTTACTGTTATAGTTTTAGAAAATGTAGAAGTTATAGGTGAAGATGAAACTGATGTTGCAATTAGATTTATTAATTTAATAGATAGTGTTTATTTTCATAAGGTTCTTCTTTTTATTACTCTTGCCACAGCCCCTGAACAAATATATCCTAGAGGCAAAAGAGAAAAAGAGTTTCAGAGAACAATTTCTAGATTGTATGAAATTAATTCAGATGAATATTTAAAAGCATCAAAGCATCATTGATATGGAAAAAATCAAATTTATTACTTTTGAAGGTGGTGAAGGTAGTGGTAAAACTACTCAAAGTAAGATGCTTGCTGATTCTTTGCAATCTAAAGGCTATGATGCTATTTGGACTAGGGAAATAGGTGGTACTGAGGTTGCAGAAAAAATAAGGAATGTAATACTTAACAATAAAATGGAGGCACTTACTGAGTTGCTTCTGGTAATGGCCGCGCGTAGAGATCATATAGAAAATATGATCAAGCCTGCAATAGCTAGCGGAAAGATAGTTGTATGCGATAGATTTATTGATTCTACTTTATGTTATCAGGGTAATATTTTAGGGCGTGATTTGATATTAGACCTACATAAAAATCTGCTTGGAGGATTGATGCCAGATATAACTTTTTTTATAGATGTGCCAGTAGAAGAGGGTATGAGTAGGGCGCTTAATCGTGGAGAAATGAATAAATTTGATAGTCAGAATATAGATGCGCATGAAAGGATTAGGGAGAATTTTTTATCACTAGTTTCCACTTTTTCTGAGAGGATTCATAAGATTGACGGTACTAATACAGTTGATCTCATTACTAAGGATATAAATAATATATTAGGTTTGTAAATGGATAGACAAGAGAGAAAACAACGATTTATAGAAGAATATATAGACAGTTGGTATAACATAGAACCGATGAATGGGGATGCTTCCTTTAGGTCTTATCAGCGTATCAAGACTCCAGTGAAAACATATGTTCTCATGGACTCTCCACCACAGCATTACAGTACTGAGCCATTTGAGAGAGTCGCGAAATGGTTGTTAGGAAATAATTTATCGGCTCCTGAGATTTTTCATCGTGATCCTGATTATGGTTTTCTCTTGTTGGAGGATTTTGGAGATGTTCTGGTAAAACATTTATTAGATAAAGAGATGCATAAGCATTATATGAAAGCTATGGACCTTCTTCTAGAGCTTCATAGTTTTGAGGCTCCATCATGGTTAGAACCCTATAGCGATGCGATGCTTTTAAAAGAATTAGAGATTTTTACCGATTACTATATTCCTCTTGTTAC
>JBEAVG010000018.1:0-5118 GCA_041161045.1 Pseudomonadota bacterium | reverse complement strand
GAAATTATTTCAAATACTGCGCTACTTACATTTTGGGGATTTATTGGGCTTGAGTCGGCTACTGCAAATGCTGATGTGGTAAAAAATCCCACTAAGGCAATACCAAGGGCTGTGATATTCGGTACAATTACAGTCGCATCATTATATATATTAAACAGTATTAGTGTTGTTGCTGTGGTGCCGCAAAGTCATCTTGCTGCAAGTCCTGCTCCTTACGTAGATGCAGCGCGAGTAATATTTGGTAGTAATATTGAGGCTGTAGCATCTATTGTCATAGCATTAGCCTGTATAGGAACTCTTAATGCATGGATCCTCACTAGTGGGCAAATAGCTTATGGAGCAGCAAAGGAAGGCCTTTTTCCAGGATTTTGTGCTATAACAAATAAATATGATGCACCATATGTTAGTCTTTTGATTACGCTCACTGGAACTATCCTACTTTTATGCCTAACACTTAGTGATGATATAGTTTCTCAGCTTACTATGGTAATAGATTTTTCTGTTATATGTTTCCTTTTTATATATCTAATATGCATGTTGGCATTTCTTAAAATGTATGGAAAGAAGCATAAGATATATGGCTGTATAAGCATAATTGCTGGTTTGTTTTGTGTATGGGTTATACTTTGTTCACCAGTGGCTTATACTATGGTTTCTTTATCTCTGATAGCTAGTGGTCTTCCTGTGTATTTACTAAGTACTAGAAAGAATCATTAGTTTCACTGTCAAAAATAGACGAGTAGTGGATATGAGTAGTCCCAGCACCGCAGCATATAAGTGATATTTGAGGAGCTTAAGGACGCGAAATCTACGCCCTAATTGGTGTTTTTCAGGAGAGACTGACTATTTTTTCTCTTTTTTACCTGCAGTGAGTGAACTCCTATCGGTAATCACAGCATCTATAAGGCCAAATTTTAATGCCTCTTCTGGGCTCATGAAGTTATCTCTTTCCATAGCATCAGCCATGATCTTCATATTTTGGCCTGAGTGCTTGCAATATAGTTCATAAAGAACTGATCTTATTTTTAATATTTCCTTAGCTCTTATCTCTATATCGGTTGCTTGTCCTTGAAAGCCTCCTAGAGGTTGGTGAATCATTATTCTGCTATTAGGAAGAGCATATCTCATACCTTTTGCTCCTGCCATCAGGAATGTTGCCCCCATAGAGCAAGCTTGTCCCATACAAAGAGTAGCGACTTTTGGTTTGATATACTGCATAGTATCATATATCGCTAAGCCTGCAGTAACAGAACCACCAGGAGAATTAATATACATATAAATTTCTTTATCTGGATTTTCAGCTTCTAAGAATAAAAGCTGAGCTACAACTAAATTCGCCATTTGATCTTCAACTTCTCCACATACAAAAATAATGCGTTCTTTAAGAAGCCTTGAATATATGTCGTATGCTCTCTCTCCTCTACTAGTTTGCTCAACAACCATAGGCACAAGCCCAGATTTTATAATATCTTTCATAATATTCACTCCTTAATTTCCATTCCTTATATACTAGAGCATATAATTTATCAAAAACATTATTATCATTATGACGACAAGAATATTGCAATGAGCTTATTGTTAATTTGCACAGATAACACTTATAATGCTAAATTAAACCCTTGCCTCATAACACATATCTCATATATAATCCTAGACTATTAAATTAGGAGATTTGATATGTCAGAGAACATTTTTGATTTAGTAGTAATAGGTGGTGGCCCTGCTGGATATACAGGAGCAATTAGAGCTGCTCAATTAGGTATGAAAGTAGCATGTGTTGAAAAACGCTCTACGCTTGGTGGAACATGCCTGAATGTTGGTTGTATACCATCTAAGGCAATGCTTGACATGTCAGAAAAATTCGAAGAAGCAAATCTCCATTTTAAAGATATAGGTATAAATGCATCTAAGCTAGAGCTTGATATTCTCAAAATGCTAGAGCGTAAGAATAAAGTCGTAAATGACCTTTGTAAAGGTATTGAGGCTCTTTTTGCTAAAAACAAGATACAAAAATTCATCGGTTCAGCAAAAATTATTGATCAAAATACTGTAGATGTTGGAGGTCAAAAAATTAATGCGAAAAATATTCTTATTTGTACAGGATCAGAAGTTGCAAAGCTACCAGGAGTAGAGATAGATGAAAAAAACGTTGTTTCTTCGACTGGTGCTCTAGAATTCACATCAGTTCCTAAGCATTTAGTAGTAATAGGTGGGGGTTATATAGGGCTTGAACTAGGATCTGTTTGGAGAAGGCTTGGATCCAAAGTTACTGTTGTAGAATTTTTTGACAAAATAGTTCCTGCATTAGATTCAGAAGTGGGAACCGCATTTACAAAATTACTAAAAAAACAAGGAATTACATTTTCTCTTGGAACAAAAGTTACAAAAACTACTGTAAAAGGTGATCAGGTGGAATTAGTTCTTACTCCTGCCAAAGGTGGTGGGGAAGTTACAATTACGGCAGATAAGGTTCTGGTTTCTGTTGGACGCAGACCTTGTACAGATAATCTTTGTCTTGAAGCATTAGGAATTTCAAAGGATGAACGTGGTTATATAGTGGTGGATAAAACATTCCGCACGAAATACCAAAATATCTTTGCTGTAGGTGATGTAATCCCGGGTCCGATGCTAGCTCATAAAGCAGAAGAGGAAGCTGTAGCTGCTGTAGAAATAATGGCTGGGATGCATGGCCATGTGAATTATAATGTGATACCTAGTGTAGTTTATACATGGCCAGAAGTTGCCTCAGTAGGTCTTACTGAGGATCAAATAAAAGCCTCAGGAATAGCATATAAATCGGGTAAATTCCCATTCCTTGCAAATAGTAGAGCAAGGGCTACTGGAAATACAGATGGCTTCGTAAAAATACTTGTAGATAGCGCCACAGATAGAATTATAGGTGCTCACATAATTGGCCCAGATGCTGGAACAATGATTGCAGAAGTTGCAGTTGCAATGGAGTTTTATGCCTCTAGTGAGGATGTTGCAAGAACTTGTCACGCGCATCCAACTCTTTCGGAAGCAATAAAAGAAGCATGTCTATCAGTTGAAAAACGCACAATAAATCTATGAGCATGGCTGTAGACAAATTACCCAAAATACAAGGAGAATATAGGGGAAACTTTATAGTTTCTCCCCTAACTTGGTTTAAAGTTGGTGGTCCTGCGGATGTGCTTTTTAAACCAGCAGATATTGACGATCTGTCTTATTTTCTTAGTAATATATCTCCTGAAATACCATTATTTGTTTTAGGAGCTGGTTCTAATTTAATAGTGAGAGACTCAGGAATAGATGGTGTGGTAATAAAACTTGGAAGAGGATTCGCTGATATAACTATAAAAGATGATAAGATAGTTGTAGGAGCTGGGGCTCTAAATCATAGTCTTGCACAATTTTCATTGCAAAATTCTATAGAAGGATTTGAATTTTTAATTGGAATTCCAGGCAGCATAGGAGGAGGAATTGCAATGAATGCAGGTTGTTATGGTAAAGAATTTAAAGATATTTTGCATTCAGTAACTATGTTAGATAGGGAAGGAAAAAAGTATATATTACTTTCGGAAGATCTAGGATTCGGATATCGCCATAACTCATTAAAAAACTGGTCTATTTTTGTTGAAGCATCATTCAAATACACAAAAGGTAAACAAGAAGAAATAAAGAAAAAAATAGATGAAATAACATCGGCACGCCAAATTAGTCAGCCTATAAATCAAAAAACAGGCGGTAGTACTTTTGCAAATCCAGAGGGATATAAAGCATGGGAGCTTATAGATAAAGCCGGTATGCGTGGTTATAAAATTGGTGGAGCTGAAATATCAAATTTACATTGTAATTTTATGGTAAATACAGGAAATGCCACAGCGGCAGATCTTGAAAATCTTGGAGAAAAAGTCCGTCAAAAAGTCCTAGAGACAAGTGGAGTTGAACTCAAATGGGAAATTAAAAGAATTGGTAAGGCTTAGGTCTTGAGAGCGCCACCACCGAAACTAAGTGGTTTGACCTATTATCGCAACCGCTTCTTCTATTGTGTCATTGACAAATATTTCACAAATCTGAGTTATTTCCTTATGTTCTAATTTGTCTAATATCTCAATGCAATGAGTCATTTTTGCTTCTTCATGAGCTATTCTGTAGTATTTCTCGCATGCTTTATATAGAGAGATTTTTGCCTTTGTAGAAACATTGGGGGAGGCTGCTGTTATTATATCCACTTTATCAGCAAACACCCTAATTTTTGAATTATCATTATCTGTAAAATTAGATGGTTTGATTGTTAAATAGCATTCTATATAAGTTGTTGCAAATTCGTAAAATGGATCTGTTGTTACATAATCGTTTAGTAGACTTATTATTGAAGCGCATTTTGACAATTCTGATAGTTTGATTTCTGCATCGCAATTTAGTTCTGTGCAGAATTTGAATAAATATATAGCATTTTCCATCAGATAGGCTGCTGCGGTATCTTTCCAACTGCTATATGGATTTTCGTGCATAGCTTGGAGTAAAAAATTAAAAGAAGCTTTTCTGTGGATTGCTTCCATCTCTTTGTTTTCGATAACTCTTGCAAGTATGCAGTTGCTTACTCCTAGCGCAAATTTTTCTTTATTGCAATAATCCAAAGAATCAGATGCATATTTTAGGGCTAAATCTTTGTTAGAATTTGTGTATGCGCGTGATAAAATTATATGTAAACTATGTGGGTGTAGAGCTTTGCTAATAGTGGGTGATATTTCCTTCGAAGGGGAATAATATTTTAACGCTGATTCTAGTTCTGCTATTGCCATCTCCTTATCTGTATCGATTTTGTTTTTTTCATATCGTATAAAATGCATCATTCCGATAAATGACGTTAAATTTGCTATAAATTCAGTAATGTTGGTAGTTTTTAGTAGTATTCTAATTTCATTCAATGTATCTATTGCCTCTTTAGATATACATGTGTCATGATCGTAGCAATTTATAGAGATTTGCAACGTGAGTGCGCATTCTTCAATTAATTTTTTATTATCAATCATTGTGCTTTTGAAATCTTGTTTGCATAATATTTTTAAAGCTTCTAATATGAATGAATAACTTAATTCATCTTTTTCATGTTTAGCAAAAATTACTGCTAAG
>JBEAVG010000131.1:0-3346 GCA_041161045.1 Pseudomonadota bacterium | reverse complement strand
CTATAGATGTGCTAGTTATTTGTCACTATCCAGTTATGCCTGGATCAGTTATACGCTCAAGGCCTGTAGGGGTTTTGATGATGGAAGACGAATCTGGTAAAGATGAGAAAATAATTGCTGTTCCAGTTACTAAGGTTGACAAAACTTTTGATCATATAAAATCTATTGAGGATCTATCTCCAATGCTAATAGAAAGAATCAAACATTTTTTTGAACATTATAAGGATCTAGATAAAGATAAATGGGTTAAAGTACAAGGTTGGGAAAGTGTTGATAAGGCTAAAACTTTGATTAATGACTCTATAAATCGTTATTCTGCTTAAGTGCATCACTAAAAGTTTTCTTACTAAGAGTTAGTGTGTTTTATATTGCACAATGAGTTGTAAGACTGATAGACTTGTATAAGTGCGTGCATAATTAAGGTATAGAATGAAAAAATTTACAGTTAATTGCGACTTCGGAGGTCAAATAGCCCCATTCAGTGTTTGTGTAGGCGAGCCAGAGCCGGGGCATCATCCTCTTCATTTTCAAGCGGATTGGCTTTCTAAAGCGAGAGGTGGTACTATACCTCCTCAAGTGATGGAAGCTATATCCAAACTAAAAACTCTTGCGAAAGAAAATAATGTTTCTTTCGAAGAATTGTGTGTTTATGCACTTGGTGTAGCTCAACAAGAGCAAGACTCGGCTGGTGCGGAAGGAGAAGAGAGTGAAACGCAAAAATAAACCTATTTGGTCTTATGAGTCAAATGTTTGCAGAAGGGATTTAATAAGGTTTTTATATTTAAGATTTGCTATCTCTTGTCAAAAATCGATGCCCTAATCGGCATTTTTTACAGGAGACTATCTAATTCTATTAAGTGCTCGTATTCTATCCCAAGATCAGCATTTATAGAAATTTCTTTAATGTATGGAATGTTTATAAGATTTTGGATACCATATCTCTTAGATAATTCTAATCCAGCATGACCATTAAATATATCGCTCATATTTTCTATTATACCAATTATAGGTATAGAGAATTTTACGTATAATTCTATTGCTCTTGCAACATCGTCCATAGATAGTTTCTGCGGCGTGGTAACAATCCACACACCTTCTACTTTATAATTTTCTAATATGCTTAAATGTATGTCTCCTGTTCCTGGCGGCATATCCACTACTAAATAGTCTAAATCTTGCCAATCTGTTGATGAAAGCATTTGATAAAGTATTTTGCTTATCATTGGGCCTCTCCAGGCCATAGAAACATCTTTTTCTACCAATAAACCAGCAGATATTACTAGAATTCCATCAGATTCTATGGGGATAAATTTACCATTTGCTATTATTGGCTTTTGATCAATGCTGAGCATTCTAGGTATAGAGGGACCATATATATCTGCGTCTAAAATACCTACTTTATAGCCAGCATTTTTGTATTTTTTAGCTAGCGCCAAAGCAATTGTGGATTTTCCAACTCCACCTTTTCCAGAAGAGACAAGTATGATATTTTTTACATTATTTATAAGAAGTTTCGGTTTTGGGGCATTTAGATCTTTATTAGTAAATATGAAATGCACAGAATCCTTCGGAATATCCTGTAAGATACTTCGCGTTTCCTCTTCTAACATAGATTGTTCATTAGGGGAATTGATCTCAAATGTAATAAAAACTCTAGAGTTCTTTACAATAATAGACGAAACAACTTTAGCCAGAGGTGTTGAATTGAACCGCTTTTTTATTGCGCTAGCATCTAACATAGATCTTTAATCATTTTTATTTCGTAGCAAAAATGGCAATTGAAATAATACAAAGATAAAAGTTATAGGAACAGCGCCAAAAACTTTAAAATTCACCCAAAAACTTTCTGAAAAATTACGCCAAACTATTTCATTTGTTATAGCCATACCATAGAAGTAATAAGCAAAGCGTGTAGATAGCACAAGCCAATTTTTTTCATTCATTTTAAATGCGCTTCCAAGAACATGTTTAATAAATGGTTTTTTATTTAAATATCCAAAATATAATATACTGCCAAAAACTACATATACTATCGTAGGCTTCATCTTTATATAAGTAGGGTCTCCACTTAATAGAGTTATACTTCCAGTGCAAAGTAGTGTTACTCCGGAAATCATTAATGGCATAGACATTTTTTTATCTATCAAGTAACTCACTATTAGAGAGATTATAGTAACTATGACCATCCAAAGAGTTGCTTTGAATATATCAGCATACTTATAAGTAGCAAAAAATACGACTATGGGACCAAATTCTACCAACAATTTAAACATTTCTCTTTTTCTCCGAAAATTTAGCACATGCATATACTAGAGTGATTGTAGAAAAATACAACAATATCTGTATACCATTTGGCCTTGAATTATAACCAATAAATACTTTTAGGATTTGGCCTATTATGCTTCTATCAGATACAATCCAGGAGCTATCCCATAGAGGGGTGTTTAAAAAATCTATTAAACCTATAGATACCATTTTTCCAGCTGCTTCTGAAGCTAATCCAGCTGCTATGAGAGTTAAAAAAAGAAACGACCATTTAAAAAGCATTTTGACGTTTAGTCTATTAAACCCCATGTAAACAGCCACTCCAGTAGATATACCGGTGATAGCTCCCGCAGAAAAACCTAATGCATAATCTATTAGTGATGAGTGAGTAGTTGAAATTATAGAATGTATTAATAGCACCATTTCTGTTCCTTCTCTAGATATGGTAAATGCTATTACGCTTATTAATAAAATTTTTGCGGAGAGAGAAGTTTCAAATTTTTCGGATAATATTTCTATTTTAGAACCTATAGATCTTCCGCTGTTTATCCAGAGAGCTGTCATCGCTACAGTTAGGACTGTAATAATTATGATTATTATATCAAGTAACTCATCTCCTAATCCACCGAATGCGCTATAGGTAAAATTTATCGATAGTACAATTAGAGATGCAATGAGTGCGCCAGACATGATTCCAGCAGTTACATAAATGGAAGAGTTTTTTAGATGTTTTGTAGCAGCAACTATTATGCCTATAAGTACAGAGATTTCTAGTAATTCTCTGAACATAACTAATGCAATCTGAAGCATAATTTTACCTACTCATCAACTATCACTGTACCTTTTGCGGTATCAGGATGGAATTCGCCAACAAAATCATACCTTCCAGTATCTAAAGGAGCAAGAACAATATTAGTTTTGGACTTAGACCTTAGTATCTTTTCTCTATTTAGGTGAGTGCTGTCAAACTCTTCTATCGTTTCATCTAGATTATTTATAACCAATGTAAATTTTTTCCCTTTGGGGATATGTATTTCGGAAGGAGTAAAAACATGATTTTCTAGTTTTATCTCTATTATAT
>JBEAVG010000129.1:0-6377 GCA_041161045.1 Pseudomonadota bacterium | reverse complement strand
TTATATATCTATAGTCTCTATGGATAACAGCTTGCTGAAAGGCCAAGATTACTTTCTTAACTTCGCGCCAATTAGCACCGTAAATATTCTGGGCTAAAGCATCCTGACACTCTTCACTCCAAATCTTATTAAATCTATCACAATGAACATGCCCAACATTAAAGGGTAAAAGCACACCTTTTCTGTCCATAAATTCCCCAACATCATCAACAGGCTCACCCTGATCCGAAGCAAAACTAGGCTCTCCAAAACCCAAAAACAATAATAAAATTATGTACATCCTCATAAGCAATACCCAAACTCCATCGTTGACAACTATAAGTATAACGATGGTTATATCAAATAAATCTAGAGTTGTATAGAAAAATGTTAGATTTATACAAATCTTGTAAAAACGTTGAGCAGTAGAGGCTGGGACCCAGGAATTAAATATTTTCTGGATACCTCACTTCGCAGGTATGACAGTAGCATCGCAGATTCACGATGTCGACAAAGCCAGCGTTAATTTTCACCACAAACTAACCTCTTGTCAAAATTAGATGATGGCTAGGAGATGAAGTGTCGAGAAGCGGAGCGTACTTTAGTACGTGAGCATCGCAGATTCACGATGTCGACAAAGCCAGCGTTAATTTTCACAAGAGGCTATTAACTTTTTTCATAAAATGTGTTATATTATCCCCTTTAATTATTACAACCAAAATCTATGCTTAATTTAGCTAAGCCTATTTCTGAAACAACTGTTGTTGTTGCTATGTCTGGTGGAGTTGATAGCTCTACTGTAGCTGCACTTTTGCATGAAGCAGGCTATAATGTTATTGGCATCACATTGCAACTATATGACTATGGTATGACTATAGGTAAAAAAGGAGCATGCTGCGCAGGGCAAGATATTTATGATGCTAAGATGGTTGCCAATAAGCTTGGAATTCCGCATTATGTTTTAGATTATGAAACTAGATTTAAAAAATCTGTTATCGATGATTTCGTGGATAGTTATGTTAGAGGAGAAACCCCCCTTCCTTGTGTTAGATGCAACCAATCTGTAAAGTTCGTTGATCTAGTAAAGATGGCTAAAGAGTTAAATGCTGACGCACTTGTAACTGGTCATTATGTAAGAAGATTGGATGGTGAAATGGGCCCAGAGTTACACTCTGGAATTGATCCTAAGAAAGACCAGAGTTATTTCTTATTCTCTACTACAAAAGATCAATTAGATTATCTACATTTTCCTCTAGGAAGCATGACAAAGGAAGAAACAAGAAAACATGCTCAGAGATTTGATCTTGCTGTATCAGATAAGCCTGATAGCCAGGATATATGTTTTGTACCTGAGGGATCATATGCAGAGCTGGTAAAAAAACATAGACCTGATTCGGCTATACCAGGAAAAATAATGCATGTTGATGGATTTGAGCTTGGAACTCATAACGGAATTATACATTATACTATTGGCCAAAGACGCGGCATGGGTATTGCTTTTTCTGAGCCTTTGTATGTTACAAAAATAGACCCTGAAAATAATATTGTCTATGTTGGTCCAATTGACGCATTAAAGACTGAAGAATTTTTTATCAAAGAACTGAATTGGCTAGGTCAAGATTCCGATCTAAATGGTAGTTTGAATGTAGAAGTCAAAATTCGTTCGACTCAGCATCCAGTTCATGCTATACTCTCGGACTTTAGTGATGGCAAGGCAATTATTAAACTACTGGAACCCAACAAAGCTGTTACCCCAGGACAAGCCTGCGTAATCTACAATGGAACAAGGGTTTTAGGCGGTGGCTGGATTACTCGCTAACACTAAAAATACAACCAATTTTCGAGGAAAATTAAATGCGCTTTTTGCACAAAAAATCCTTTGATTCTGTTATCAAAGAAGCTCAAAGGAGTCACGCTTTAGAAAAAACACTAACTGGATTCGATCTCATTTTATTAGGGTTGGGATTTATCGTAGGTACTGGTGTATTCGTGCTTACCGGCCTTGTAGCGGCTGACTATGCTGGACCTGCAGTAACCTTGTCTTACACAATTGCAGGATTGGTTTGCGTATTCGTTGCGCTAGCATATACCGAGCTTGCCGTCATGGTACCCTCCTCTGGTAGTATTTATTCCTATTCCTATATAGCTTTCGGGGAATTAGCCGCATGGTTAATGGGTGGATGTATCCTACTAAATCTTGGCATTGGTGCCTCAGTTGTAGCAGGTAGTTGGTCGGCATATGTTGTAGAAATGCTAAAATCTGGTGGAGTAACTCTACCACTTGCTCTTACTGCAGTTCCTTCGCATGGCGGTATAGTAAATCTTCCAGCAATATTTATCACTTGCTTTGTTGGTCTAGTTTTACACTTAGGAACAAAGGATAGTAAATTACTTAATGCAGCCCTTGTATTTATAAAAATGGGTGCAATATTGGTTTTCGTTATAGTAGCAGCGCCTCATTTCGATTCTAAAAATTGGGCTGTGTTCATGCCATTTGGGTTTGATAATGTAATATATGGCTCATCAATGCTATTCTTTGCATTTACAGGCTTTGGTGGTCTTTCCGCTGCAGCAGAAGAATGTAAAAATCCAAAAAGAGATCTAACTATAGGTATTATTGGATCTTTATTACTATCAACAATGGTATATGTAGTAGTTGGAGGTTTGCTTACAGGAATCGTATCTTATACTACACTTGGAACACCTCATTCACTTGCACACGCTTTGAGCGAGAATGGTAGCTCGATAGGCACTGCTATAGTTGCAGTTGGTGCAGTAGCTGGCTTCACTACTGTCCTTTTAATGCAACTTTTCACCACAACAAGGATCTTTTTCGTAATGTCACGTGATGGCTTATTACCTAGCATATTCACGAAAGTACATAAGAAATACCATAGCCCATACTACTCTATATGGATATTAGTACTTGGAGTATCGCTTATATCAGGTTTCTTTGATATAAAGCTCTTAGCTCAAGTTTCAAGTATGGGAGCTTTGGTTGAGTATGTGATGGTGACGCTAATCGTAATGCTATTCCGCTTCACATTATCACATGTGCCTAGGACCTTTAAATGCCCAGCTCTTTGGGTTATAGCTCCAATTGCTCTAGCAGCTTGCTTATATTTGATATATGTTCAAGTTGTAGACCAAGATGGCAATCTGCGTGATAGCGGAAAAATGCTCTTTTACTGGTTCTCAGCTATAGCTGGCTTGTATTTATTAAGGAGCTTTAGTCTACCTAAAATAACTCAATAGCACGGTATATTAGCCTTATGTCCAACAACCTGCAGCCAATAAGAGGAATGAAGGATCTACTACCTGATGATTATAATATTCATCAGCATGTGATCCAGAAAGCCGAATCAATCTCGGGGCTGTATGGATATAAGGCTATGGCCACTCCTATTACTGAATATACTTCGGTATTCGCAAGAACACTTGGTGATACTTCTGAAGTAGTAAGTAAAGAGATGTATAGTTTTAAGGATCGTAGTGAAGACAGTATAACTCTACGCCCTGAATTTACTGCAGGAATAATGCGTGCTTTTATCTCCAACGGACTGCACCACCAAGTACCTCTAAAATTCTTCTCACACGGCCCACTATTTCGTTATGATAGACCACAAGCCGGAAGACAGAGACAATTTCATCAAATTAACTTTGAATATCTTGGCGCTGAAGGTCCATATACAGATGCTGAAACTTTAAAAATGGCTCAAAGTTTGTTCCAAGAACTAGGAATTTGGGACGATATTACTCTAGAACTCAACTCTCTTGGTTGTACGAAGTCGCGAGTACGTTATGTAGAAGCACTTAAAGAATATTTTTCTAGATACTCATCTGATTTATCAGACGAAAGTAAAATTCGTCTTGAGAAGAATCCACTACGTATTTTGGATTCAAAAAGTGAATCTGATAGAAAAATTATACCTGATTCCCCAGTAATAACATCTTATTATACAGATGAATCCAAGGCATATTTTGATAAAGTACTAGAATATCTAGAAATTTTTAATGTAAAGTACAAACTAAGCCCTCGCCTAGTCAGAGGCCTTGATTATTACTGCCATACAGCTTTTGAATTCACCACAGACAAACTAGGTGCTCAAACTGCAGTAGGAGGTGGTGGAAGATATGATGGTCTTTCAAAAGTAATGGGTGGCCCAGACCTTCCCGCTATAGGCTTTGCAGCAGGTATAGAAAGGATATTGCTTCTAGGGAATTATTCACCTAATTTTGCACGCCCTATCGTGGTTATTCCTATGGGAAATGAAACAATCTCTGATGCAATAAAAATCTCAGAAAACATACGCATTAGCGGACATATAGCTATATTAGAACATAAAGGCAAAATTGCTAAAAAGATGCAAAATGCTAATAAAGCAAATGCAAGCCATGTTATATTTGTTGGTGAAGAAGAAGTTAGAACAGGCAAATATAAAATTAAAAATATGGATGATGGCTCTGAAACATTTTCTGATATTTGGTATTAGTTCTAAAATTAGACTAATTAAACAAATCAGCATCTATCCCGCTACTATAGCTATCAGCTACAATATCTTCATAATCATCCTCTCTAGCGTCAAATAAAAACCTTTTGCTATTAGTAAAAAAATCACTTACCCCTCGAATAAAATCTTGTATAGATGTAGTTTCACCACTATCAGAAGTTATAAATTGTGCTAATAATTGATCTTTAACTCCGCATTTACCTGCTACTAAAATAGCCAACCCCATATCATACCCAAAGACACTAGTAGAATAATAAAGTGGATTTATTAATTCACCCAATCTATCTCCCTCATATAATCTTTTTAAGACCAAAATATAAAATTCGGAACGTGATAAATTTTCTAAAATATCTGAATCTCTAATAGGATAATTTGCTATCTCTATTAAAGCATCCAGATGACAACATTTGACTATTTTTATAAAACCATCGCAGATTGTTTTTGTACTCAATAAATCTAATATTTGATCAATAATTAGCTCATCTGTCTCTTTCAAAGGATTAAATAAGATATCTTTAATAATTTTAGGAGGCAAAGCGAAGGATAAATCCTCTATAGACGGCTCATATGCAGCTTGTCCTTTAAATATTTGAAAAGCCATAATGAAGAAAGACTGCTTTAAATCACCATAATTTTCTCGCAAAATAGATGACACAGCACTCCATAATTCAGGATTTTGTATGCCTAATTTTGCAGATACAATAATGCTGTTATATGCTTGCACAGCTATTGTTTTATCAATTTTCGTCTCTTCTGCTAATTTTTTAATAATAAAATCAGTAGATACGGCAATAAAATTAGATACATCTTGTCTTTTATCTATTATAGAGCAAATTACGAAAGAACCATTAGATTGCTTAATAAAATAATCCAAAACATCAAAATTGAGTATTCCTAATATATCGCTGCCTGGAATACCCGTTACTAATTTTTCAAAGACATTATAATCTCTTGATGATATATCTATTATAATACTATTTAATTCTTGAAAAATAGGTTTCATTAATATTGAAGATATCAGTCTATATGGAATAGACGAACCGCTAAAATGCACTAGTTCTAATATATCATTTATTATAATACTAGTATCAGTTATAAGATCTCTAGATTTAGAAACCGCATCTAATCTTTCTCTTCCTGATTTTGTTACAAGGATCTCTAATTCTTCCAATTTATTTTGTGATGAAAAAAGTTCATTTATTCTCTTCCATCCTAATGGATAAAGTTTTTTTATTTCCTTATATACCATTTCTTGTTCAACAGTATAAGAAAGGACTATATTCTGCAAAGGTTCTATAAAATTATGCAAATTCCCAATACATAATGAATCTATCATGAGCAAGATTGATAATAGGTTTTTTATATTCACTGAATTATGCGATGGAACTTCTTCCAATATATTGATCATTCTATTTATAATACATTCCATCCCTATAACATAACCACTATACTCATTTGTAAACTCTTGAATATCTTCTAAAATCTGATCATATTTAGGTAAAATATGCGCCCTACTTAAAAGCATAGGCTCTAATACAAAATGCCTCATTAAATCTGTATACGCATTAATCCTAAAATCTATATCTGTAAATACCGACTCATCCAGAATTGATTTTTGATATTGTTCAAAAATCCGATAAGGACTCTTATTGGAATATTTACATATCACACTTGGTATTTCATATACATGATATGATACACCAGAAATTTCATAACTTATGATTTCTTCCTTGTAAATCAAAGATTCTATAATTGCAGATTTAATCTTTTCTCTAAGATGAGACGATGTCATAATGTCTGTTAAAGAAATTTTGAGAAGTTTGATATCTGTTAAAATCTTGAACAGATCAGTTTTTTTGAAAGATTCTGCAGAGGAAGATCTTATAG
>JBEAVG010000063.1:0-6331 GCA_041161045.1 Pseudomonadota bacterium | reverse complement strand
AATAAGGAGAAAGCAAAATGATTTTTTCATCTGAATCCAACCAAACGAACTCACCATTTATATTGCCTGAGCTACCTTATGATAAAGGAGAGTTAGCGCCTTATTTAACTATTGAGAACTTTGAATATCATCATGAAAAGCACCATAATGCATATGTGATTAATTTAAATAAATTGCTAGAAAATCACGAACTTAAAGGTAAAACTTTAGAAGAAATAATTTTAGCTTCAGCTGGAAAATCAGAGATGGTTGGAATTTTCAATAATGCTGCCCAAATATGGAATCATACTTTTTATTGGCATTCTATGAGGAAGAATGGTGGGGGCACCCCTTCAGGAAAAATACTGAAGAAAATAGAGGAAGATTTCGGTAGTTTCGATAACTTTGCGAATGAGTTTAAGCAAGCTGGCGCTACGCAATTTGGTAGTGGTTGGGCTTGGTTAGTTAGTGATGGTGGAAAACTTAAGGTTATCAAGACTTCTAACGCTGCTACGCCTATTACTGATGGCCTAAAGCCTCTTATCACATGCGATGTATGGGAGCATGCTTACTATATAGATTATCGTAATAGACGCCCTGATTATATAGCTGTATTTTTAGAGCATCTAGTAAATTGGGAATTTGCAGAAAAGAATCTCGGATAGTTTTGAAATAAAAAATCTGTATATATTCTATAGCGTTAAGATAAATTCGTAGCATTTTTCTTGCTTTTTTCTTCTTTTGTATTAAAATGGCAGAACAAAACTATTAAATTAAAGAGAATTCACAAGATGGCTAGAATTACCACAGAAGATTGCAAAGAGTTTGTTTCTGATCCTTTTGAGTTAGTAGTGTGTGCTGCTGAAAGAACTAAGCAATTACTATCAGGCACTATGCCTCTAGTAGATACAAAAAACGACAAGCTTACTGTTACTGCTCTTCGTGAGTTCAAGTTTTTGAATGTTGATGATTTGCGTAATTCTGTTGTTAATCGTTTAAGAAAACATTCATCAGAAGATTTGAGTTCAACTCAAGATACTTCAAATTCAGAAGAAATAGATGATATTATGTCTGATGAAGGAATGGAATTTTTGCACGATAATCATGATTTTGAGATTTCGGAAGAAGAAGAGTTTGACAACAACCTGTTCTCTGACGATATAATAGAAGAGGATGATAAATAACCTCAAACTCTTTTAAAAATGTCAACAACTCGTCAGGATATTATACGCATACTCAAATCCTACGATCCTAATTGCAATGAATTGCTTGTTAACAAAGCTATAGATTATGCTATTAAATACCATGGCTCTCAGCTTAGAGAATCTGGTGATCCTTATTTTCAGCATCCATTAGAAGTGGCTATGATAGTAGCCAAAATGCACCTTGATACTGAATCCATAATAACCGCAATACTTCATGATGTTGTAGAAGATACTGAGCTTACATTAGAAGACATAGAAAAAGAATTTTCTCCAAATATTGCAACCTTAGTTGATGGTGTTACAAAGCTTACAAAGCTTGAATTCCAAAAGGAAAATGTTCGACAAGCTGAAAATTTTAGAAAGCTTCTTTTGGCTATTAGTGAAGACATACGTGTTCTTCTAGTTAAATTGGCTGATAGATTGCATAACATGCGCACGATAGATTTTATTAAATCTAATGAGAAAAAGATGCGTATTGCTCTTGAAACTAGCGAAATATATGGTCCTTTGGCAGAGCGCATAGGTATGCAAGAGATAAAGCTGGAGCTTCAAGATATTGCTTTCCGAATACTTCATCCTGATATAAGAGAATCTATATTAAAAAGACTTTCCGATGTTAATAGCGATGGTGATAAAACAATTGCGAATGTTATATCCGAGCTTCAAGAGACGTTAAATAAGGAGGGTCTTAAAGCTAAGGTATCTGGTAGGCAAAAAAATCCATATTCTATATGGATGAAGATGAAACATAAAAATGTGAGCTTTGACCAGCTTTCGGATATAATTGCTTTCAGGATTATAGTAAAGAGCAAGGATGATTGTTATAGGGCTTTAGGAATTATACATTCGCATTACAAAATGGTTCCTGACTCTTTTCAAGATTTTATCAGCATACCAAAAACCAATGGATATCAATCCTTACATACTGTAGTTGTTGGGCCTATACAAAAAAGAATTGAGGTGCAAATACGTACAGAAGAGATGCATGAAGTTGCTGAAATGGGTCTTGCAGCTCATTGGAAATACAAACAGCATTATCAAGCCGAAGGGAATCAGTATCAATGGATTAGGGAGCTTCTTTCTATATTGGAACACACTAGCGATCCAGAAGAATTTTTACAAAACACAAAGCTTGCAATGTATTATCACCAGGTTTTTTGTTTTACTCCTAAGGGAAGTATCATCGCTTTACCTAAGGGTGCTACTACTGTAGATTTCGCTTATGCTGTACATTCAGAGATTGGTCATCATTGTGTTGGTGCTAGAGTAAATGGTAGAATGGTTCCACTTAAAACACAAATAGAAAATGGTGATCAAATAGAGATAATAACTGCTAAAAACCAAACTCCTTCGCCATCTTGGGAAAAATTTGTAGTAACTGGTAGAGCAAAATCTGAAATAAGAAAGTTCATTCGAGGGCAAGAATATAATCAATACGCTAGTTTAGGAAAAGCAATTTTAGAGAAAATGATTAAATCCTTAGGGATATCAGATATTACATTTGTTGCATCTAGGATTTTAAAACCTTTGCATAAAAATAATATTGAAGAAGTTTGTATTTCTTTAGGTGAGGGGAGCCTTTCTCAAGAGGATATTTTAAAGCATTTAAAAGCTCCCAAAAAAAGCGCTTTTCGCTCGACCTTATCATTTTTTGGAATTGGTAAGAAATCACTTAAGAATGAATCATATGCTGTGCCTGTCCCAATACAAGGGTTAATACCAGGAATGGCTGTTCATTTTGCTGGTTGTTGTCATCCTCTTCCTGGAGATGCTATAGTGGGTGTGACTCATACAGGGAAGGGAGTTACGATACATACTACTGATTGCGAAATGTTGTCTAATTTTACATCAAATCCTGAAAGATTGTTAGACCTAGCATGGGATGCTGATACATCTAACATTCCACACACATCTAGGTTGACTGTTGTTTTGTCTAATACACCGGGGGCGCTTAGTGTTCTTACTGGTGCTATAGCAAAATATGATAGCAATATAATGAATCTAAGAATTATGTCCAGAAGCGTTGATTTTTTTGAACTTTGTATAGACATCGAAGTGAAAAATACTGAGCATTTATCTCATATTATTGCTAATTTAAGGCAAATTTCGGATGTGCATTCAGTTGAAAGGAGTAAAAAGTGATAATAGGAATAGGTACAGATGTATTAAGAATTCCAAGAATAGAGGAATTGTATTTGAAGTCAGGAAATGCTTTTGCAAAGCGTATATTAGCTGATTCAGAATTAGAGGAATATGAAAAAAACACCGATGAAAAAAAACCTTATTTCCTAGCTAAAAGATTTGCTGCAAAAGAAGCTATTGCAAAGGCTTTAGGAGTGGGTATAGGTTCCAGATTATCATTTTTAGATATAGCTATAAAACATGATGATTTAGGAAAACCAATTCCAGAAATTAAGCGCGATATAGCTAAAGGAAAAAACATCTTACTTTCTATTTCGGATGATTTTCCAATAGTGGTTGCATTTGCAGTAGTATCGTTGTAAATTGTACCAAAAATAGATAAAAATTTAAGATCATGCTTTCTACCCATTTAAATAAATCTTCTAATATAATACATTTTGTTGGTATAGGCGGCATAGGCATGAGTGGTATAGCTGAAGTTATGCACAATATGGGGTATCATGTTCAAGGCTCCGATTTAAGTGGGAATTATAATATAACCCGTTTAGAGAAATTAGGTGTAAAAGTATTTCTAGATCACAAATCTGAGAATGTCATAAATGCTGATTATGTAGTCCTATCTTCAGCCATAAAGTCTAATAATCCAGAGGTCGTTGAGTCTAAGAAGCGTCATATTCATATCTTAAAGAGATCAGAAATGCTAGCTGAGCTTTTGCGTTTTAAAACAGCTATATCAATTTCTGGATCGCATGGAAAAACTACCACAACATCCCTTACTGCAGCTGTGCTTGAAGCTGCTAAGCTTTCTCCTACTGTTATTAATGGTGGTATAATCAATAACAAAGCCACCAATGCTTATGTTGGAAATGGAGAATATGTTGTAGCAGAGGCTGATGAATCTGATGGGACTTTTATTCGTATCCCTTCAACAATAGCTGTTATAACAAATATAGATCCAGAACATCTTGATTATTATGGTACGTTTGAAAATCTAATATCTTCCTTTAGGCAATTCATTTTAAATATCCCTTTCTATGGTTTTGCTGTAGCATGTATAGATCATCCAACAGTTAGGGAGCTTGTATCTGATATTACTGAGCGCACTGTCCTTACTTATGGCATTAGTAACCCTGATGCTAACGTATTTGCTTATAATATAAGGAATAATGGGCTAAGTTCTACATATGATGTAAAAGTAAAATTGCCTCGTAGCGATGGCGCTTTAATTATAGAAAATATAACCCTATCTACTCCAGGTGAACATAATGTTCTGAACTCTTTATCTGCAATAGCAATAGCTGTGAAGCTAGACTTAGGTCCTGATGTAATACGGAGAGCTTTTAGAAATTTTACTGGCGTAAAGCGTCGTTTTACAAAAGTTGGAGAGTGGAATGGGGTTGTGGTGATAGATGATTATGCGCACCATCCAGAAGAAGTAAAAGCAACGCTTAAAACAGCAAAAGCTGTTGTTAATGCTCAAGGAAATGGTAAGGTTATAGCTTTTTTTCAGCCGCATAGATATAGCAGATTACATAATCTATTTGATCAATTCGTAGAATGTTTTAACTTAGCTGATATTTTATATATAGCAGATGTTTATGCAGCAGGAGAGTCTGCGATAGAAGGATGCACAAATAGTGATCTTGTAGAAGCTATAGGAAAAAAACATCCTGAATCTGAGGTTTATACTCTTAACAATGATACAAAAATAGAATCAATTGTTAGAGATATTGCCAAACCTGGAGATATAATACTAATGATGGGAGCTGGGTCCATTACATATTGGGCAGCAGATCTCGCGCCAAAACTTTCTTCTGGCGTGGCTGCTTGAGATAATCATTTATCTTTATTTAACTTATTTCTGTACTTAGTGGTTGAAATTATGTATAATGCTCGAATCTATGGATATAATTTTAAGCTTTCGTAACATTTATAACCTTAGAAATAAATAATTATATAAGGTTTTTATGAAAAGTTTCAAAGATTATGGCTTAATGCCATCTATATTAGATCAATTAAATAAGCTAGGTTTTAAAGAACCTACTCCAATACAGGATAAGTCTATACCACATGGTTTAGCAGGTAAGGATATTCTGGGTTCTGCGGGTACTGGTACAGGTAAAACTGGTGCATTTGGAATTCCTCTAGTAACACATCTTCTAAATGATGATAAAGCTCAAGCTTTAGTTCTTCTTCCAACTAGAGAGTTAGCTCTCCAGGTAATAAAATCTCTACAGGATTTTATAGGTAAGAAGGATTTGATCAACACAGCTCTAATTATCGGTGGTGATGACATGAGTAAGCAAATGTTTCAGCTTAGAAAGCGTCCTCGTCTTATTGTGGGCACACCTGGTAGGATTAACGACCATTTAAATAGAGGCACAATAAAACTTTCAAATATAACATTTTTTGTTTTGGATGAAGTTGACAGAATGCTAGATATGGGTTTTGGTGTTCAGTTAGATCAAATAGTTGAATATTTGCCATCTGAAAGACAAACGGTTATGTTTTCTGCAACAATTCCGCATAATATCAAAAAACTTTCAAATAAATATTTAAAAAATCCTATGGAGATATCTGTTGAATCTAGCAACAAATCTCCAACTAACATAAAACAAGAAGAAGTAAATTTAAAGCAAGATGAAAAATATCCATATCTTGTGAATGAGCTTTCTAATAGAGCTGGTTCAGTGATTGTATTTATTAAATCTAAATATTCAGCAGATTCAATGGCAAAAAGACTTAGAAAAGATGGTCATGAAGCTGAATCATTCCATGGTGATTTACGTCAAAATAAGAGAACTCAGGTTATTGCAAGATTCCGTAAGCAAGATTATAGGGTTTTAGTTGCAACTGATATAGCTGCAAGAGGTCTTGATATACCGCATATTGAGCATGTGATAAATTATGATTTACCTCAATGTCCTGAAGACTACATACATAGAATAGGGCGTACAGCTAGGGCTGGTGCGTCTGGTCAAGCATTAAACTTCCTTACTCAAGAT
>JBEAVG010000059.1:0-5065 GCA_041161045.1 Pseudomonadota bacterium | reverse complement strand
ATCTTCTACTACTGAAAGCGAAACCATTTCGCCAGCTATCTTAGCAAAGCGCTTAGCTCTACCCAAGATTCTTATATAATTATCTTCGTCTATGCTAACTATATCACCAGTATTATACCACCCCGCACCCAGGCCATCTTCTACAGGAGGGACAATAACACCAGGATTATCTGATTTAATATATCCAAGCATTATATTAGGGCCTTTAATACAAAGCATGCCACCCTCTGTTATTCCTTCTACGGGCTTTATAAAACATTCAACTCTAGGCATTGGTCTACCTACAGTACCAGGCATATCATGCATGAATGTGTTAGCAGAAACTACGGGCGCTGCCTCTGTCGCACCATAACCTTCTAAAATTCTAACACCATATCTATCAAACCAAGTTTTACGAGTTTCGCTCTTAAGCTTCTCTGCGCCAGCTATAACATATCTAAGCGCATAAAAATCATAAGGATGTGCATATTTCGCATATCCATTAAGGAAAGTATCCGTACCAAATAAAACAGTTGCTCCAATATCATAAATAAGTTCTGGAATAATTCTGTAATGTAGAGGCGATGGATAGAAAAATGTTCTAATCCCCTGAAGAACCATCAGAAGCATTCCAGTCATGCCGAAGCAGTGGAACATAGGCAATGCGTTAAATGCAAGATCATGAGTGCCAAAATCAAGACGAGCAGCAACCTGGCATCGATTAGCTTGAATATTTTTGTGTGATAAAACCACAGCTTTAGGCTGACCTTCTGTACCTGATGTAAAAAGTATTACTGAAGGTGATTCTGGTTCAGTTTTTTCAGAGATAAATTCATAATAAGTATCAGGCATAAAACTTGCCAAAAGACCTTGCAGCTTAGCTGTAACACCAACTTCTTTACGAAGATCTTCTAGATATATAACATTAAATTTAGCCTCAAGATCCTTTGCCAAATCATGTAACTCTGCTTTTTCTATGAAATTTCGTGAAGTATATATAGTCCTAATCAAAGCAGTTTCACAAGAAGAAGTAATGCTACTAACCCCCGAAGTAAAATTAATCATAGCAGGAACCCTACCATACGCCTGCATGGCAAAAAATACTATGGATGTACCCACAGCATTAGGGAGCATTAATCCTACATATTCTCCAGGAAGTGTAGATTTTGTAATAACTTTTCCTAGGATATAGGATTTCATTAACATTTGCCTATAGGTAGTTCCATTACCATCTTTATCTCGCACAATCTCTGTACCAAAACCATGAACCTTACCCGCATCAATCAATGACTGAAATAGCGTTTTATTATAGTCGCTACTTTCAAACATCATATCGCTCATAATATCATAAAGTTTTACCCCTAGATATTTACGCCTTTGCCTGCTAAATGATTCATCTGGAGCATCAAGCTTTACTGGAGGCAAAATTGTGATAACAATTTTTGGAAAAAACTTTTTCTTTGTAAAATAACGAAGCTTAGAAAAGTGAGTATATTGGGCACCATCAATACGTATTGGAAGAATAGTCGCATCTGCTTTGTCTGCAATCATCCCAGGCCCTTCATAAATCTTCATAAGAGCCCCCGTGGTGCTAATTCTACCCTCTGGGAAGATTGCGATTTTCTTTCCGCGTTTTATCTCGTTTATTAGGCTCTTAATTGCCATAGGATTGCTAGGATCTATAGGGTAAGCTTTGCCTACTTTTAAAAATGGCCTAACCCACCACACTTCAGACATAGCAGTATTTATAGCAAAAGTAACCCTCTCAGGTAAATATACACCCAAAAGAGCTGGATCGATATAAGATATGTGATTTGCTATGATCACTGACCTTTTGCCGGCTTTTTCAAAATTTTCAAGACCTCTAACCTCAACATTATACATTTTATCAAATAAAAATTTGAAAAACATACGCACTAAAGGCTCAGGAATAATCCTAGCTTCCGGGATAAGGCGATATATATAAGCAGCAACAGCCAAATTTGCTATACTTATAATCAGAAGAACATAAGGTACACTGAAACCTAGCTTAAATAGCAATGTAAGAAATACTGTAGAAGCTATCATGAATACAGCATTTATAACATTGTTAGCAGCAATAACCCTAGACCTATGATTTGGAGAGCTAAAATATTGCATTACCGCAAAAAGCGGAACAACATAAAGCCCACTGATTGCAGCAATTAAAAATAAATCTAGTAATATGCGCCAATTGTTAGGAACTGATATAAAATCACCGACGCTTATTAGCTCTTCTACGGGATATTTAATAGCACTAGCGCTACTAGCAAAAAATAGATCTATGCCAAAAATACTAAGACCAATAGCAGACATAAATACGTATTTTGTAGTAATTTCATTTTCGAATAATTTGTTGCACCAAAAAGACCCAAACCCAACCCCTATAGAAAATACTGCTAAAAATAAATTAGCTACATTCTCATCCGCTTGAAACACATCTCGCGTTAACATCGGAATTTCAGCTAAAAGTGCCGCACCTATAAACCAAAACCATGAAATCCCTAAAATCGTAAGAAAAATTTGCTTTTTGTTATATGAGTACTTTACTATACTTATAGTCTCTTCTATTAGATTAAAATTTATTTTAAGATCCGGTATTGCATTACGTGACTTAGGAATAAATATGCTTGCTACAAAACCCGAAATAGCAAACAACAGCATAACAACCATTACAAAATTGATATTAGAAATACAAAACCCCCCCATAAGAGTACCTATAAGGATTGAAATAAATGTTCCTGCCTCAACATAACCATTAGCCCCCAAAAGTTCTTCCTTACGGAGTTGATCTGGCATCATACTATATTTCAAAGGACCAAAAAATGTGGAATGTATTCCCATGAGACCTATACATACATAAAGGATCAATATGCTCTCATGATGAAATCCATAAATCGCTAACAAAATAATAAAAACCTCAGCAGCTTTTATTATTCGAACTATCCCAGATCTCTCAAATTTATCAGCTATCTGGCCTGCAATACCTGCAAAAATTATGAATGGTGAAATGAAAACAGCGTTCGCTATAAGTATCATCAATGCTGTAGGAAAAATCATCTGCTCAGCAAGTTTATACGTCACCAAAATGACGAGCGCATTCTTGATTAGATTGTCATTAAAACAACCACAAAATTGCGTGATAAACAAAGGCAAAAATCGCCTATCTTTTAAAAGATATAGTTGGTTTGTATCCATACTTTTCCCAAAAGAAGATTGCTAATCATAGGTAATTTAAAGTCATATGTCAAATTATACAAAAATTCCTTATGAAATATTGGCTAGAATAAAAAATTATGTATCTGAATTTGCAATTTGACGAAGTTATCACAAAAAGTTATACCAACCTAGCCAAAGCCTTATCTAAAAGGCCTTTAAGCAGCCGTAGAATTTTTGCTTCAGGGGAAATATTTTTTACTGCCCATTTCTTGATCCATGGCTCCGCAAGCTTCCACAAATTTATCTCAGGACTCATCATCCTACCTATACCTTCAACTACAACAGTAGTTTTCTGAAGAAGCAAAAGCTGGGGCTGGGTTTCCATACCAAAGTCCCTAGTAATTTTAAACAATTGCGAAAGAAGCTTTGCGATAGAAATATCCTTGAGCGCAGCACCAACTATCGGCTCGCCTATAATTCTACAAGCTCCTGCAAACGCTATAAGATCGGTATTTCTAGGCACATACCCCACATCTATATGAATCTGTGCTACACGCTTATAATCCTTAGTCAAAAAACCATGTAAAATTTCAGCAACAGCAAGTCTATCCCTCTCTGGAAGTCTTCCTACTATCCCAAAATCAACAAGCGCTATCCTACCATCTTTACAAACCAAGATATTGCCCGGATGGAGATCTGCATGAAAAAATCCATCTCTATAGGCTTGGTTGAAAAACATTATCGCAATCTTAGTCGCTATTTCAATAGCATCTATTCCTGCTTTTTTTATAGCAACAGAATCATATACAGAAACTCCGTCTATCCATTCTGTAACCATTACATTTTCTGCTATATATTCCCAGTAAGGTGAAGGAATTACAATAGTATTATCTCCCTTAAAATTACTACGCATTTCACTCGCAGCTGAAGCCTCGGATATAAGATCCAACTCTTGCTTCATGGTAAGTTCAAAAATTTTCACCACCTCCATTGGGCGTAACCTTCTAGCGTCAGGAAAAATATATACAATCTTGCCAGCAATGAAATACATAAGGTTTAGATCCCTTTCATATATATTATGAATATTTGGTCTTAGAATTTTTACAGCTACATTTTGACCATTCATAAGCCTAGCCTTGTGTACCTGAGCTATAGAAGCTGCAGCAACTGGTTCTTCATCAAATTCCATAAAAATATCTGAAATTCTTTTACCCAAAGATTCTTCAATAGTAACTTTCACTTTCGAGAAAGAAAATGGAGGTAATTTATCTTGTAAAAGTTTCAAACCAGCTGCAACTTCCTCTCCAACAATATCAGGTCTTGTGGAAAGAGTTTGGCCGAATTTAATATAAATAGGACCAAGGTCATAAAGGCATTGCGCCAGAATACGTGAGAAATCTTTAGAACGATGTTTTTCACGTCTAAAAGGAATCAGAATAATTTCAGTAAATTTTACCAAAATATACGGAAAGAAACCAAGCCTTTTTAGCCCTATAAAACCACCAATTTTATAGAGATTTAGAATAATAAAAATTCTTATTAGTCCTTGCATATTATTTACTTCTTATATCCACTATGGATCGCCACAGTACCGAATGTGAGATTAGTATAATCTACTGCTACAAAACCCGCATCTTCTATCATTTTTTTAAAAGAATCTTGATCTGGAAATCTTCTAATACTTTCTACTAAATACCGATACGACCCCTCATCTCTTGCAATAAATTTACCCATAAAAGGAATAACATTCATAGAATAAAAATCATACATCGCATTAAGAATTGGATTTTGGACCTGCGAAAACTCTAAACACAAAAACTTACCCCCAGGTTTTAAAACCCTATGTGCTTCTTTCAAAGCTTTGGGAATATCCGTAAAATTGCGCACACCAAAAGCAACAGTATAATAA
>JBEAVG010000055.1:0-2987 GCA_041161045.1 Pseudomonadota bacterium | reverse complement strand
ATATTATATAAATAAATTGGATAGTAATAGTTGAAGTGAATAGGGAATTCAGAATCAATCTTTGGCTAGAGTAATTTGTATGATTTCAATAGATAATTATCGAAAATTATTTAAGCAAGAGATTGATTTTGTTGCTGGCGCTATGACTATAAAAAGCCTTCCAAAGTTCACTTTTCCACAAATAGCTTTTGTTGGTAAGTCTAATGTTGGAAAATCCAGTCTCATAAATGCTATTTGCAATCGCAAGGCTTTGGCCAGAGTATCTCATACTCCTGGACGAACTCAGCAAATAAACTTTTTTTCTGTGGGTGGGAGATTTTTGTTAGTGGACCTGCCTGGATATGGATATGCTAAGGTTAGCCACAAGCGTCAGAATGATTGGGAAAAGCTTATTACACATTATCTTTTCGATCGTAGACCTGACCTTGTTAATTTGCTTATAGACTCAAGGCGTGGTATCAAAGAGCATGATGAAGCGGTTATAGATATGATAATTTCTAATAATATCCCGATTCAGATAGTTTTTACAAAATGTGACGAAATAAAAGATTATGAAATTTTAAAAACTAATGCTTCTAATTTTTTTCATCAGAAATATAATATAGATATAGATATCATCTTCACTAGTACAAGGAGTAAAGAAGGTGCGCAAACCTTGCAAAACAGCTTCCACAAATATATCACTGGAACTAGTAGGTAATACAAGTAAGAAACTTGTTCCTGCTGGTCATGAAATGATTCATAAAATTCTTACTAAGGCTGCTGCTCTAAAGGATGAAGTTGTCGTAGTAAAAATACCTTCAGAGATTATAAATAATGATTATTTGCTCAATCAATTTCTAAGAAATATGATGATGCTTCATTCTTCTGGTGTGAGGCTTGTTATGGTTCACGATTATGATGTTGTAGATCATATCGCAGATTTATTTGGGTTTGACGTTAAAGCGGCGAAACAGAATCAAATGTCTGATTTTAAGTCATCAAAAATTGTAGAGATGATGCTTTCAGGTTATATTAATAGAAAGATTGTTTCGATGTTATGTGATATGGGTTGCGAAACTCTTGGTATTTCAGGTAAGGATTGTAATACGATCAGGGCTACTCAAAAGGTATCAAAAATCTCAAGCGATAATCTTATCAATATAGGTTTTGTTGCTGAGCCTACTATGATTAACCCAGAAATTCTTCTTGGCTTTATGGATTCAGATGTTGCTTTAGTTGTTTCACCTATAGCATCTTGTGATAATGGTTCTACTTGCGTTATAGATACAAATATAACAGCAGCTATAATTGCTGCAGCTTTGTCTGCAAAATATCTTATTTTACCAAGTAAAAACCCTAATATTGATGGTGCTGGGATAGTGTTTACGGATATGGATAAAATGTATATGAGGCAAATGAAATTAGATCCAAAATCATCAGAATCATTTAAAGCTATATTAGATACTGCAATAAGTGCTATAGATAATTATGTGGAATATGTTTGTGTGCTTGATTCGGCTAATCCTGAAAATATAGTAGAGCAGATTTTTATGGAAAAACACAAGTAAAGTATGAAATTTGGTATTATTAAAAAAAGTATAGGATTGTTGTTATGGAGATATCAGTAAAAGAATTGTTTGAGAAAGGGCGCTCATCGCATAGTTTTTCATCTAAAAAAGTGCCTCATGAACTGCTTGAAGAAATATATGATCTTATGAAACTTGGGTCTACATCTTACAATTGTTGCCCTTTAAGGATGGTATTTGTAGAGGGAGATGAGGATAAGAAAAAACTAATAGCTTGTGCTATGGATGGAAATATTGATTCTATTAAGAATGCTCCAATGACAGTTCTTTTTGCTTATGATATGAATTTTGCTGAGAAATTTACGAAACTTCTACCTAATATGCCACAGGTTGCTGGCTATTTTCAGAATGAGGAAATAGTTCTTGATACGGCTTTTAGGAATTCCACCTTGTAAGCTGCTTATTTTATGATTATTGCTAGGAGTAAGGGTCTTGCTTGCGGTCCTATGTCTGGGTTTCATGCTGATAAATTAGAGGCGGAATTTTTTGTTGGTACTGGGTTTAAGCCGAATTTCATATGTAATATCGGATATCCTGAAGGTGAGGCAAAATATCCTAGACTTCCTAGATTCGAGTTTGATGAAGTTTGTAAAATTTTATAGATGTTGCGTCTTTTTGGTGATATATGGTAAAAGTTTCTTGTGCTGTGGGAACAATATTAATGAACAGAGATATTGAACATAAAAACCTTATCAAATCATCTTTGCAAATATTTGTCACATAAGACGCTCTACACCTTGCCACTAGTTGTTTCCCATGCTATTATACCGGATCCTAAATTAATTCTATGTAATTTATTATAATTCAGAGATTCTGAAAGGAGCTTCAATAGATGAAATTCACACTTAAATGGTTAAAGGATTTTCTTGATACTGATGTCAGTATTTATGAGATTGCAGATAAGCTTAATCTTATAGGTTTTGAGGTTGAGGAAATAATAGATCGTAGTCAAGAGCTGGAAATATTTGAAGTTGCAGAAATTATTGCGGCTGAAAAACATCCATCTGCTGATAAATTACAAGTGTGTAAGGTTTCTACTAAAGATGGAGAAAAACAAATAGTTTGCGGAGCTCCTAACGCTAGAGCTGGTATCAAGGTTGTTTTGGCTCCTGTTGGAGCTGTTATTCCTAATGGAAATTTTGTTATTAAGGAAGCTGAAATAAGGGGTATAAAAAGCTCAGGCATGATGTGCAGTGAAAGTGAGCTTTTGATTTCTGGTGAACAAGCTGGGATTATAGAGTTGCCTGATGATGCTAAAATTGGAGATAAAGTAGCAAAATATTTTGGGCTTGATGATCCTGTGATAGATATTTCTGTGACTCCTAATCGAGGTGATGCTTTGGGTGTTTATGGCATAGCGCGGGACTTAGCTGCGGCAGGTCTTGGGACATTAAAACCACTAAAGATACAATCTAATAT
>JBEAVG010000161.1:0-5600 GCA_041161045.1 Pseudomonadota bacterium | reverse complement strand
AATATAGGTATCAGAGATGCAATTAGACAAATTCACACATAAAGCTCGAGAAGTGATAGGAGCAGCGCAGGGATTAGCTGCTAAAAACGACAACCAACAAGTTTCTCCTATTCATCTTTTTAATTCAATTCTTGACGAAGAAGATGGAATATGTGTCCATATTTTAACTTTGGCAGGCGCAAAAACAGATTCTTTGAAGAATTTACTAGAAGTTAAGATTAACGAATTACCAAAAGTAAAGGTTTCTGGTGGCTCTCAAATCTATTTTAGTAACGAAACTCTAAAAATATTACAAGAATCTTCTGATCTAGCAAAGAAATCTGGAGATAGTTTTATAACTATAGAACGTATTTTAGAAGCACTTGCTAGTGATGCTTCAATTAGCAAGATAATCTCAGAAATTGGCACAAATAAAAATAAAATTTCAGCAGCAATAACTCAAATGAGAAAAGGTAGAACTGCTGATAATGACTCCGCCGAAGGAAGTTACGAAGCATTAAAAAAATACGGAAGAGATGTAACAGAACTTGCCATCTCTGGAAAACTTGATCCAGTAATTGGAAGGGATGAAGAAATAAGAAGAACAATACAAGTTCTCTCAAGACGCACTAAAAATAACCCTGTGTTGATAGGTGAACCTGGTGTAGGCAAAACAGCGATTATAGAGGGGCTTGCTAGCAGAATAACAGACGGAGATGCACCAGAATCTATAGCAAAATGTAAAATTATTGAACTTGATATGGGCGCTCTAATAGCTGGCGCAAAATACCGTGGTGAATTTGAAGAAAGACTAAAGAGTGTTCTTACAGAAATAAAAGATTCTGATGGACAAATAATCCTTTTTATTGATGAAATTCACCTTCTTGTTGGCGCTGGGAAAACCGATGGAGCAATGGATGCATCAAACCTACTTAAACCAATGCTTGCTCGCGGAGAGCTTCATTGTATAGGAGCAACCACGCTTGATGAATATAGAAAATATATAGAAAAAGACGCAGCTTTAGCCAGAAGATTCCAGCCAGTTTATGTAGAAGAACCGAATGTTGAGGATACTATTTCTATACTTCGTGGAATAAAAGAAAAATACGAAATGCATCATGGAGTCAGAATTACAGATAATGCCATAGTTTCAGCTGCAACTCTTTCTAACAGATATATAACTGACCGATTCTTACCAGATAAAGCCATTGACCTTCTCGATGAAGCAGCAAGTCGCTTAAAAATTGAAATAGCAAGCAAGCCAGAAGAATTAGATGAAATAGATCGTAGAGTAATACAGCTTAAAATTGAACGCGAGGCTTTGAAAAAAGAAACAGATGAAGCATCTAAAAAACGCCTTGAAACACTAAAGGAAGAATTGGAAAAACTTGAGACAAAATCCCAAGACATGACCCTTGCGTGGAACACTGAAAAGTCTAAGGTTCAGTCTTCTCAGAAACTTCAAGAGAAATTAGAAAAAACAAAGCTAGAATTAGAACGCGCAGAGCGTAGTGGAGATCTTGCTAAAGCTGGAGAATTAAAATATGGCACAATTCCAGAACTTATAAAAAAGATAGAAGAAAGCCAAAATAGCTGTTCCAAAAGTAACCTAATAAGAGAAGTTGTGACAGATGAAGATATAGCTCTTATAGTTTCAAGAATTACTGGAATTCCTGTCGACAAAATGCTTTCCAGTGAGAAGGATAAATTACTCTCTATGGAGAAAACACTAGGTGCACATATTATTGGGCAAGAAGATGCTATAGTAGCAGTAAGTAATGCAGTAAGACGTTCTAGAGCGGGTATTCAAGATTTAAATCGCCCATTAGGATCATTCCTGTTTCTTGGCCCTACTGGCGTTGGTAAAACAGAACTTACGAAAGCCCTAGCAGCTTTTCTATTCGATGACAAATCAGCCATCTTGCGCGTTGATATGTCTGAATATATGGAAAAACACGCAGTAGCACGCCTTATAGGAGCCCCTCCAGGCTATGTGGGATATGAGCAAGGTGGTTATTTAACCGAAGCAGTAAGACGTAGACCATATCAGGTAATTCTGTTTGACGAAGTTGAAAAAGCCCATCCTGACGTCTTTAACGTGCTTTTACAGGTTTTAGACGAAGGTAGACTTACAGATAGCCAAGGTCATATTGTGGATTTTAAAAATACTATAATAATACTCACATCAAACCTTGGTTCCGAAATCCTTTCATCTGAAGATGCTAATGATACACCAGAAGAAATCCTTTATGAATCAGTAATGAAAGTAGTCAGAACATCTTTCAGACCAGAATTTTTAAACAGACTTGATGAAATAATACTCTTCCATAAATTAACACGAGCCCAAATGTCTGATATCGTAAAAATCCAGCTAACAGCTCTTGAAGAAACTCTAAAAAGCCAAAATATTGGTCTCAAAACAACAGATAAAGCAATGGAAAAACTTGCAACTATGGGATTTGACCCTGTATATGGCGCAAGACCACTAAAAAGAGTCATACAAAGGGAGTTGCAAAACAATATAGCAAAACTCCTACTTGCAGGACAAATTTTACCAGGCCAAACAATCACATTGGATGAGAAAAATGGCGAAATATGGATTAATGTTTGAATAACTTATGGATTTACAAAAATCAACAAAAAGTTGTACAAAATATTAATAACTTATGCTATAATGCCGCCAATATTTAATGGCATTACGTAGAATGACACAAAGTAAAAAAATACATATAAAAACCTATGGCTGTCAGATGAATGTATATGATTCCATTAAAATGCAAGATTTAATGGAACCTCATGGATATTCAATCACGGAAGACGTGAACGATGCAGATATGGTTGTACTAAATACTTGTCATATTCGAGAGAAAGCAGCAGAAAAGGTATATTCAGAACTAGGTCGCATAAAACAAGCTCGTGATAAGCTAAAAAAAGAACAGGACCGCGATATGATCATCGCAGTCGCAGGTTGCGTAGGACAAGCCGAAGGTGAAGAAGTATTTCAAAGAGCTCCTTATGTAGATGTTGTGGTTGGACCACAATCATACCACTCACTTCCACAATTAGTTCTAGAAGTTTCAAGAGGCAAAAAACATCTGATAGACTTAGACTTCGTGGATGAAGCAAAATTTGATAATCTACCTGGAGAGACAAGTCATCAAGGCCCTAGCGCTTTTGTTTCAGTTCAAGAAGGTTGCGACAAATTCTGTACTTTCTGCGTAGTTCCATATACACGTGGAGCTGAATTTTCTAGGCCAGTAGAGAAAATTTACAGAGAAGTTTTAAAATCAGTCTCAAATGGCTCTAAGGAAATATATTTGCTAGGACAAAATGTGAATGCCTATCATGGCAAAACAGACTCTGGTGATGAAATAAATCTTGCAAAATTAATCAGAAAAATATCTGAAATAAACGGCGTAGAGCGTATACGTTACGTAACATCTCATCCAAGAGACATGGATGAAGACTTAATAAAAGCACATGGTGAGATAGAATCTCTGATGCCATTTTTGCATCTTCCTATTCAATCAGGATCTAATAAAATCCTTAAAGCAATGAATAGACGTCATACTAGAGAAGAATATTTCGATATTATAAAAAAAGTTCGAGAAGCAAGGCCTGATATAGTAATGTCTTCTGATTTCATTGTTGGATTTCCAGGAGAAACAGACGAAGATTTTGCTGATACTTTAGACGCAGTAAGGCAAGTGGGTTATGGGCAATGTTTCTCATTTAAATACAGCCCAAGACCCGGCACACCAGCCGCAACAAAGCAGCAAGTACCCGAAGATATAAAAATAGAACGCTTAAAGATATTGCAAGAAGAATTGATGAAGCAGCAATTTGAATGTAATAAATCTGTTGTTGGTAAGATTTTACCCGTTCTTTTCGACAAAGATGGTAAATCCTCAGATCAAATTATTGGGAAAACTCCATATTTACAATCCGTATATATCTCAAATCCCAATAAAGATTTACTAGGTAAGATTGTTAATGTCAAAATAACAGAAGCCTTTGCTGCTAGTGTCACAGGCGAAGTGGTAGGTTCTTAAAAAATGACAAAACCAATTGTTGCATTAGTTGGCCGCCCAAATGTAGGTAAATCAACCTTATTTAACCGCTTATCTATCAGAAAAAAATCTATTGTCCATGATATGCCAGGCGTAACTCGTGATAGAATATATTCAGATGCAAGGCTTGGGCCCATAGAATTCGTTGTAGTAGACACTCCTGGCTTAGAAGAAGCAAAGCAAGGAGAAATAGAACATGGCATGACAGAACAATCAATAAGCGCAATAAAAACTGCAGATCTTGTAATGCTTGTTGTAGACGGCTTTATAGGAATAACTCCAATAGATAGAACTTTTGCGCAGCTTGTTAAAAAAAACAACCCCAATTGCATTTTAATTTTTAACAAATCTGAAAAAGAATCAGATATTGATATGGCTTATAATAAGTTAGGCATGGGTGATCCGATAATGATCTCTGCTGAGCACGGAATTGGAATGGCAAGTCTTTGCGATGCTATGCTAGAAAAGCTAAAAGATTTTGACGACACTTATGAAGATCCATTCAAAGTAGATCGCTTACAAATAGCAATTGTTGGGCGCCCTAATGTTGGGAAATCAACCTTTATCAACGCACTTATTGATGAAAATAGACTTCTTACCGGAGATATGCCAGGCGTAACTCGTGATTCTGTAGACATAGATTGGGAATATAAAAATACTCCTATTCGTCTGGTAGATACAGCCGGCCTTAGAAAACGTGGCAATATCAATGAGAATCTTGAAAAAATGTCTGTAGGCAGCACTCTAAAATCCATACGCTACGCCAATACTGTCGTTCTTATGCTAGATGCTACAAGAGGACTGGAACAACAAGATTTAAGCATAGCAGGCCTCGTAATAGACGAAGGACGCTCTATTGTAATTGCTCTTAATAAATGGGACCTAGTCCAGGATAAAAAGGCATATCAAGAAGAGTTGGAATATAGATTAAATGTTGATCTTACAGAGGTTTCAGGAGTTCCTTGCGTTTACCTTTCTTCTACAGAAAAGCAAAATATCTATAAAGTTATAGATGCCTGCCAAAAAATCTACCAATTGTGGAATAAACGCATACCTACCGCAAAACTTAACGAGTGGCTTGCTTTTGCCCTCGAACACCACCCTCTTCCTTTACAAAAACATGGTAGAAGGATACGTATTAAATACGCAACCCAAATTAAAACACGCCCACCAACATTTAAATTCTTTTCTAACAATCCTGATAAAATTCCTGATTCCTATAAAAAATATCTGATTAACGATATGCGTGAATGTTTTGGAATGCCTGGAGTCCCTATGCGTATTTCTTTCGTTGCTTCAGAAAACCCTTACGCAAAGAAAAAATAGTCTGACGCTTTAAACGAAATAAAATCTTAATCCGGATGTGCTTTCACGAGAGACCTTTTACTCATACCTTTTATAATTCCATCAACAATTGTATCAATATTTTCTATTTCTAATTCTACTTCCAAATAATCCACGGGAAGGATTTTTTTAGAATCTGACTTCGGACTTGCTCCTACAAATTCAGTAGCCACTTGTGAAAGGCTCCAACTCGACTCATAGTAAGAA
>JBEAVG010000147.1:0-5607 GCA_041161045.1 Pseudomonadota bacterium | reverse complement strand
CTATTATCAAACTGGTATTACTAGACTTAGTTCTTTTGCTCATATTATCTGTTTTTGTTGTAAGGAAGATCTTCAAAAAGTTAATCTATAAGAATAGAGATAATGTTGGGGGAAGGCTTCGTCGACGTGTCATAATAATGTTTTCTTTGGTCGCAGCAATTCCTACTATTGTAATTTCAATTTTTTCTACTTACTTCTTTAACTTCGGGCTGCAATCTTGGTTTAATCAGCGCGTTGGTGGAATAATGAGTTATTCTGTAAACCTATCTCAAGCATATTCTTCGGAATTTAGTGGGCAGCTAAAACATAGCGCATTAGCAATGGCTGACGATTTGAGTGACATGTATTATGATTTAGTTCATGCGCCTGTGCTCTTTAATAAAGTTCTAAACGCACAGGCTGAAATGAGATCTTTGGATGAAGCTATAGTCTTTCAAAATAATAATAGAACATTATTGGCTCAAACGTCTATGAGCTTTTCTTTAGCATTTTCAACAATTCCTGCACATTTAATTTCAAGAGCAGATACTGGAGAAGTAGTTGAGATTAATCAGGATAAGACTCGAGTCCGCATCCTAATAAAACTTAAAGAATATAATGATACCTATCTTCTGGTAGGCAAGATGATAGATCCTCAGCTCGTTGATTATGCAACAAAAATTTCTCTAGCAGTAGATGATTATGAAAGACTTAACTCACAACTTTCTGGGCTGCAAATTCAATTTTCCATAGCATTTATAGCTGTTGCCTTGCTACTACTTATAATAGCTATAAGTGGAGGGATGATTTTTGCTGGTCAAATTATTACACCAATAAGAAGACTTCTGATCGCAACAGAAAAACTTCACGGTGGAGATCTTTTAGTAAAAGTAGAAGAAAAGGGGCACAAAGATGATGAGCTTTTGATATTATCACGTGCTTTTAATAAAATGGTGGAAAGGCTTGATGAACAGCAGAAAGAGTTGATTTTGGCTCAACGAGCTTTGGCTTGGTCTGATGTCGCGCGTATGGTAGCCCATGAAATTAAAAACCCCCTTACTCCGATTCAATTGGCTTCTACTAGAATTTTACAAAAATTTGGAGAAGAAGTAGCTGATAAAAATTCCCTTAAGCAATATATCAATACCATATTAAAACATACTAGTGATATTGGGAACATTTTAGGAGAATTTGTAAATTTTGCCAAAATGCCAGCTCCTAAAATGAAGTCAAGAGAGCTTGTTGGGTTGGTAAAAGAATTTGTCGAATCTAGGCGTCTGTTAAATGATAAAATAGAATATAATTTTGTTACTGATCTTGAATCAGCTAATTTTGAATGTGATCCAACGCAACTTAGTCAGGTGCTAATAAATTTATTCAAAAATGCAGAGGATTCTATAGAGGATGCAAAACGTGATGGTATAATTAACACCTCGATTTCGCGTGAAGATGACAATATTGTGTTAAAGGTTTCTGACAATGGTAGTGGTTTTCCTTTAGATGCCATAGGAAAGGCAACTGAGCCTTATTTTACTACTAGAGCTAAGGGTACAGGTTTGGGGCTTGCGATAGTGCAAAAAATTATTGCTGACCACAATGGCACTATGAAAATTACCAATAATTCAAATGTTGGTGCGGAGATTAAAATAATCTTTGTTCCAAATAAGAAAAAAATAGGTTAACTTAGGGCGTATAGTATGTTACTATAAGGTGTTTTGGGCTTGTGAGATATAGTTATAAGATAGTATAATTTGGTTTTTTTACAAAAAATTCAAATTAATTATTGATTTGTTATTTTTTTAATATTAACTTAATCTTCGTCCCAAGTTAAATAAAACTGTTCTTCCTGTGGGTAAGTTGTTTAAATATTTGAGTATTTCTATGAGGTTAAGTTAATGTCCATCGATATATTGATAGTGGATGATGAAGCAGATATTAGAGATTTAGTATCTGATATACTAAAAGACGAAGGGTTTTCTACAAGAACTGCATCCAATAGCACTCAAGTATTTGACGCAATATCAGAAAAAGCTCCTTCTGCAATGATTTTAGATATATGGTTACAAGGTAGTGACTTAGATGGATTAGGTATATTAGAGATAGTCAAAAAGCGTTATCCATTGATGCCTGTAGTCGTTATTAGCGGTCATGGCAACATAGAAACAGCAGTGAGTGCTATTAAAATAGGTGCTTACGATTATATAGAAAAACCATTCACTCACGAAAAACTTCTAATTGTTCTTAAGCGTTCACTAGAGAATTCTAGATTAAAAAGAGAAAATATAGATCTAAAATCTAAAGTTATAGACCGTTCTGAATTGATAGGTTCATCTACGGTTATTATTAAATTAAAGAATGAGATAGAAAAAGTTGCCCCTACGTCTGGACGTATAATGTTAAGCGGTGCTCCTGGTACTGGTAAGGAATTAATTGCTAGACTGCTTCATAAAAAATCTAAGAGAGCTAATGGCCCATTTATAGTTTTTACTCCAACAGGAATGACTGTAGACAAAATAAAACAAGAGCTTTTCGGAGAACCTGAAAAACAAGATGTTAATGGTGTTTTCATTAAGCGCACAAGTGTTTTAGAAGCGGCAAATAATGGAACTTTATACATAGATGAAGTAGCTGATCTTCCTCTTGTTGTTCAACAACAGCTTTTAAAATTTGTACATGATCAAGTTTTTGAGCGTCCTGGTACTGGTAAAGTTCTAAAGCTAGATGTTCGTATTATTTCTTCTACAAGTCGAGACTTAGAACAAGAAATATCTCTAGGCAAATTTAGACAAGATTTGTTCTATAGGCTAAATGTTGTTCCTATGAAAGTTCCAACTCTTTCGGAAAGAAAGGAAGATGTACATCAATTGGTTCAATTTTTTGTTAAACAGCTTGTAAAATTCGCGGGCTTAAAAGAACGAGAATTTGCTGAAGATGCTATTGCCGCGCTACAGGCATATAATTGGCCAGGAAATATAAGACAACTTCGCAATGTAATAGAATGGACTTTGATAATGAATCCAGTTCAACCAGGTCAATCCCATGTTATTAGAGCAGAGATGCTTCCGCCAGAGATTTTAAATAGCGGGGTTGTGATCTATAAACCAGAGGCTAACGTTGATATGATGTCCATGCCACTCCGTGAAGCAAGAGAGGTTTTTGAGAGGCAATATTTATCTGCTCAAATGAGTAGATTTAACAATAATATTTCTAAAACATCATCATTTGTTGGTATGGAGCGTTCAGCTCTGCATCGTAAGTTAAAATTACTCAATATTCATGCTGCTAATGGAAAGAAACTTGAAGATGGATTTGGTGAAGATGAAAAGGAGGATGAGTATGTATAGTATAAATAGTACAAAATATAATTATTATATCATAGAAACAATAAAAGTTATTATTGGCGCCTTTGTCATCGGCGCTTCCGCGCAAATCTCAATTCCTTTAAAACCTGTAAATATCACATTGCAAACAATGGTTGTAATGGCTATAGGATTAACTTATTCTAAGCAATCATCTTTTTATACAATGGGTTTATACCTTACTTTAGGAGTTTTAGGCCTTCCTGTATTTACTAATTGGCATAGTGGGCTTGCTGTATTAGGTGGTCCAAGTGCTGGATATTTAATTGGTATGCTAGCAGCATCTTACATTATGCCATTTTTACGTGAACGTTATAATACTTCAGATTTCTATAACTGCTTATTAGGTAGCTTTGTTATCTATGTTTTAGGCATTTCTTGGTTATCTACATTTGTGGGGATTAGATCTGCTCTATATAGTGGATTCTTAGTATATGTTCCTACTGGTCTTGCTAAAATAGCTTTATTAGTGTGGATTTTAAGGTTAATGCGTAGGGGGTGAAATGCGCCATTTTTTGGTTATTTTAGTTTGTATCCTTTTAATCGGATGTGATTCTCTTCCATTCAGATCGGATGCTTCTAATTCTACCAAAAAATTCAAAGATTTTGTACAAAACAATACATCCCATTCAGGATTTGTGAGTGTTGCAAAAGATTTTGGAGCCGATCTTAGAGGTGTAAAGTTAGTTAATCTTGATCTCTCAATGTTTGACTTTTCAGATGTGGATTTAAGTGGTGCACAAATTTCCAGATGCAAGTTAAGTAAAACACTTTTTAAAAATACAAAATTGAATAATTCTATCTTGCAAGAAAATGATTTTTCTGATTCCAAGATAGAGAATGTTGTCGCGGTTGGTAGCGATATGCAGGCATCAGTATTTCATAACGCTGTGATAATTAATTCTGATTTAAGCCGTTCTAACTTTGAAGAGGCTGATTTTTCTGGGGCTAGTTTCACCTCAGTTAATATGAACAATATAATCATAAATAATGCTAGTATGAATGGCGTTGTCTTATCTAACGTAAGCTTCAATGAATCTTCAATGGTTGGTATTAATGCACAAAAGCTTCAGCTTCATGATGTGAGTTTATGGGGAGCAGATTTAAGGCGTGCTGTGTTTAACTCAGGAGTTTTGAATAATGTATATATGGAATCAGCTGATTTAACAGAAGCAGATTTTAGCAAAGTCAAAATGTCTGGTGATTTTAGTAATGCAATAATCTTGAGAACGAAATTCGATGGTGCGGACGTAATAAATAGCAAGTTTATAGGTGCATCAATAAAAGATTCTCAATTTAATGGAGTGACATTTTCTATTAGTGATTTTACAAGGGCACAATTTGCAAAAAACATTATGTCATCTTGTCGCTTTTCTAAATGCAGTTTTTTAGAATCCAGATTTAATGATGGATATATATCTAATAGCTCTTTCGCGCAATCTGTTCTAAGCAAGGTAAATTTTTCATATATAAGGCTGGAAAAGATTAATGCCGCATCCTGTATTTTTACAGGTGCTAATATCGAAGATTCTTATATTTTAGGTTCAAATTTTACAAATGCTGACTTTACTGCTGCAAAATTCCAAAACAATACCTTTGATAAGTCAACAATTGCACATTCTAACCTTGCAAAATCTATTTGGTACTTTACAGATATATCAGATAGCTCATATTCAAATAGTGATATGACTATGATTGCTATAATAGGAACAAAGTTTTCAGGAAATACATTCAGTGGATGTAAAATCTTAGGTGCGCAATTTAAAGATCTGCAAGGAGAAAATAACACTTTCATTAATAGTGTTATAAATTCATCTATTATATTATCTAGCGCAGTTTTAGATTCAACTAATGGAGCTATAGGCACAGATAATATAAGGAGTTTAGATAATATAAGCTCAGGGATCGATCTAACAAATCATAATCTTTCATTTTTGACTTTTCCTTCTGGAGCTATTTTGAAGAATGTGAATTTTTCTCGTTCAGTGATGTATGGTGTGAATTTACAAAATGCAAATTTGCAAAATGCAAATTTCTCATTTGCTGATCTTTCTATATCAAATTTTTCTGGTGCTAATTTAAAGGGCGCTAACTTACAAAATGCAACAGTCAGTAAGGCAAATTTCAGCAATGCTATAATTGATGGAGTGAATTTCAATTCTGCGGATACAACTAGTGCTTTTATGGATGGTGTGGCTTCAAAATAGTCTCTCCTGTAAAATTCCTATTAGGGCGTCGATTTCGCGTCCTTAAGCTCCTCAAATGTAAG
>JBEAVG010000144.1:0-5497 GCA_041161045.1 Pseudomonadota bacterium | reverse complement strand
ATAATAAAATCTAATATCTATTTTTATATGCACTATAAAATAAATATTAAGAATTGTCAATAATTTTGTAATAGACCTGTTAAAATTGAAACTATGCGAATTCATTAATACAGAAATTAGTAGGATGATTTTTTTGGAGGATGAATCGCATTAAGAAGGGATTTTAAGGATCATTAGTACCTGTAAAGCGAAGTACAACAAAATTACTTTTACTACTTCTATCTCGGATTTTTGGAATCAATCGTTTCTATTTACTTCTTTTACACAATTTCCCCTGTAGGAATGCGCTTCTTAGAGAATTTGAACTTAATTTCACCTTCAGAATAAGTAACATCAACGTCACCACCATTTTTCAAATCCCCAAATAGCAAAGCGTCTGCAATACTCTTTTTCAAATCCGTATCAATTATCCTGTCTAGCACTCTAGCGCCTTTAGGAGAATCCAAACATTGCTCTACAAGGTTATCCTTAACAGATTGAGTATATTTTATGCTAACTTTTTTATCTGCAAGTTGTGCAGTGAATTCATTCAAATTCTTATCTACTATCTTAATTATTTCGCTTTTTGTAATAGGGTTAAATAATATTATTTCATCTAATCTACTCCTGAATTCTGGACTAAAAAGTCCATCCAAAACAGACTTTGCTTCACGGGAACCTTCATTATCAGATTTCGCAAAACCCATTGACTGCCTAACCATAGCAGAAGCACCTGCATTAGTTGTCATTATAAGTATTGTATGAGCAAAATTCACTGTTTTCCCTGTAGAATCTGTAAGCTCACCATGGTCCATAACCTGGAGCAATAAATTAAAAATTTCTGGATTAGCCTTCTCTATCTCGTCAAGTAGAACCACAGAATATGGATGCTTACTAACCTCTTCTGTCAAAAGCCCCCCTTGATCAAAACCAACATACCCTGGAGGTGTACCTATAAGGCGAGAAACAGAATGTGACTCTGCATATTCTGACATATCAAATCTCACAAGCGCCATACCTGAAAAATGTGCAAGCTGCTTTGCAAGCTCAGTTTTACCAACTCCTGTAGGACCCGCAAAAAGATAACAACCTATTGGCCTATCTACTCTTCTTAGTCCAGCTTTAGCTAATTTTACACTTGAACAAAGGTTCTCAACAGCTTCATCTTGTCCAAAAATTACGCCTTTCAGATTGGTCTCAAGTTTTTTTAATTTTGTCGCTTCATCCGTAGCAATAACAATTGATGGAATATGAGAAACATCTGAAACTATCATCTCTATATCATGCACAGTTACAGTTCTACTACCTCCACCTATAAGCTTCTTTCGAGACCCAGCTTCATCTATCAAATCTATTGCCTTATCTGGAAGATGTCTATCTGTAATATATCTCTGGGAAAGATTTACAGCAGCCACAATAGCCGCATCTTCATAACGACAATCATGATGTTCTTCATAATGAGCCTTAAGCCCCTTAAGTATTTCAACAGATTGTTCATCTGTCGGCTCTTGCACCATAACTTTCTGAAAGCGCCTTACTAAAGCAGGATCTTTCTCGAAATTTTTATGAAATTCTTGAAAAGTGGTTGCTCCAATACATCTCAAATCACCCCTAGCTAAAGCAGGTTTTAAAAGGTTACTAGCATCTAAAGAACCGGTAGCAGTAGCTCCTGCACCTATAATACTATGTATCTCATCTATAAAAAGCACCGAGTGAGGATCCGCCTTAAGTTCTGCTAGAATCTTTTTTATTCTATCTTCAAAATCTCCTCTATAACGAGTTCCTGATACCAAACTTCCTAAATCCAATGAGTAAATGGTAGTCTTTTTTAGCATGTCTGGCACATCACCCTGAACTATCCTAAGAGCAAGCCCCTCTGCTATAGCAGTCTTCCCAACACCTGGCTCTCCAACCAAAATAGCATTATTTTTTTGCCTCCTACATAAAATTTCTATAGTGCGCTGAATCTCCGAATCCCTCCCGACTAGGTTATCTATGCAACCATTAGACGCAAGTTCATTGAGGTTAGTACAATGAGACCTCAATATAGAATCTCCGGAGTTAGAGTTCTCAGACCGCTCTGGTTTTGCTTCAAGCATGTTAAACAAGCCCTCAACATCCAATGGCTTAGCACTAGCGATCGAAATATTATTCTCTGGCAATGACTCTTCCAATGAAGATTTAGAAACACTGTCATACTCATCATACGCATTTTGCATTGCATAACTGACAACATCTCTACGAGTTACATTATTTTCCTTCAGTATCTGAACTGCATAAGATTCAGGCTCTAGGAACAATTCTGCCAATACATGTATAGCACCAACTTCTTCATGACCTACTGCATGACCATAGATAGCAGCTCTATGAAGGACCCTTTGTAGACCAGCCGTAGGCTTCGCAGCTTTTATATACTCATTAACTAAACTGGAAAGTTCAAATTTAATATAATTATCTAAGGCGTTCTTCAAAGATTCTACATCTACCTTATTTTTCTTGAGTGAATCAATCACCTCAGAATCTTTAAGTAAAGCTAAAAGAAGATGCTCAAAAGTTGCATATTCATGCTTATAAGTTTTTGCGACAAGCAAAGTATTGTGTAGTATTTTTTCAAGTACTTGGGAAAACATCATATAAAACCTTATTTGTCAAAATTATAGATCTGTAGTTCTGATTGATCGAGATTCCAATTTCTCTGCTAAAACTCTTTGCTGTTTTGTTTGAGCTCGTTGCCTATCACCACGCTTTATAACATCCTCTACAATACTACTTGATCTAGTAGATGAAGTTGTTATTGAGGACTCAGCTTCTTTCGAATTTTGTTGTTGGACCCCTTGAGAAGGTGATAAATCAATGTCCTTCATCTGACTTACTTCTGTTTGGGTAGCAGTATCTACCACAGATGGCATGATTGGCGCCTTTTTACCAAAAATTGCATCCTTGATTTTAAATCCGGCAGATATTCCGTAATAAGACACGGTAGCTATCAATGGCACTGTAATTTGACCAGTGAAAAATGCTAGATATGTTGCTACTCTTTTAAATGATCTAGCTTCTTTAGAATTAGCATCTTTTTTCTTAATTTCTTGTAATTCATCATCTACAGACTTACCAGTTTTACGAGAGTTAAATAATGCTCTAGTTTTTTGGAAACTACGAACTATAGATCTGCCACCAAATTCAGAAGCGCCTCCATATAGAGTTCCTGCTAACATACCCATAGTACCACCCAATGGACCTCCGAAAAACATACCTAAACTCCCGCCAACTACAGCACAAATAGAGCTCAGCCATTTTGCGTCCACGCCAATAGTAGATTTGTTAGAAGAAACGACTTTTCTTGCTTCTGAAGCAGCTTGTGTGTCTTGTCCAGTATTCAAAGCTACATCGCTTCTATCACTATCCTGAGTCATAATTCACCATAAGTTTTGCAATTAATTTTATGGTACGAATTCTAGAGAAAAATCTCAAGAAGCAATGCTATAGAGCCTTAAGACAAGGATACGATTGATGTATTTTTACATCGTCAATTTTTTGTGCTTATACCGAATATTTGCAAAATCCTCTCCGTAAGTATTTAGCATATATTCATGATAATCTTGATAATTCCCTTCAAACCAAGTTGCATCACCTTTAACATCGAATGCAAGAATATGTGTAGCAATCCTATCTAAGAACCATCTATCGTGCGAAATAACAAATACACAACCAGCAAAGTCTAAGATGGCATCTTCAAGAGCACGTAGAGTATCCACGTCTAAATCATTCGAAGGCTCATCTAATAAAATAACATTAGCTCCTTCCTTCAAAAGTTTAGCCATATGAACTCTGTTTCTCTCACCACCAGAAAGAGTTCCAACCTTTTTCTGTTGATCCGCGCCTTTAAAATTAAATGCAGAAACATATGCACGGCTCTTTACTATTCTATCTCCTAAATGCATTTCATCTAGGCCATCAGCAATTTCCTCGAACACAGTTTTGTTTGAATCAAGATGATCACGAGATTGATCAACATAGCCAAGCTTAACTGTTTGACCTATCTTGATCTCACCAGAGTCTGGTTTATCCTTACCAGTAATCATGTTGAACAATGTAGTCTTACCCGCACCATTCGGTCCAATAATACCTACTATAGCACCAGGAGGAACTTTAAAAGAGAGATCAGTAAGAAGCTGCTTATCTCCAAATTTTTTAGACAAATGAGATGCATCAATAACTAAATCCCCAAGCCTTGGGCCATTAGGAACGATAATTTGAGCCACATCAGAACCTTTCTCCTTCTCCTTAGCTAGCAAATCATTATAAGCTGTAATCCTGGATTTGTTTTTAGCCTGACGAGCTTTTGGAGATTGCCTTATCCATTCAAGTTCTTTGCTGAGTTGTTTTTGACGAGATGATTCTTCTTTTTCCTCTTTTCTAAGGCTTTCTCCTTTCTTCTCAAGCCAAGAAGAATAATTCGAATGCCACGGCACACAATTACCACGATCAATCTCAAGTATCCATTCGGTAACATTATCAAGGAAATATCTATCGTGCGTAATAACAACGACAGTGCCTTTATATTGCTTTAGATAACTCTCGAGCCAAGAAACGGATTCCGCGTCTAAATGGTTTGTAGGTTCGTCAAGAAGAAGCATATCAGGCTTTTCTAGAAGAAGTTTACACAAAGCAACACGTCTTTTTTCACCACCAGAAATTTTGCTTACATCAGCATCACCAGGAGGGCACCTTAGTGCATTCATAGCAACCTCGATTTCGCGCTCTAAACTCCAAGCATCCATAGCATCGATCTTATCCTGAAGATCAGCTTGCTTAGCTAAAAGATTATTCATCTCATCATCTGTCATTTCTTCTGCGAATTTAGCACTAATCTCGTTAAATTCATCAAGTAATGCTTTTTTATCAGCTAAACTATCCATGATATTATCAAACACATTTTTAGAATTATTTAGCTGCGGCTCTTGTGCAAGATAACCTATTTTAATACCATCCATTGCCCAAGCTTCGCCATCAAACTCTTTATCTACTCCAGCCATAATTCTTAGCAAAGTAGATTTACCAGCACCATTGTGACCGATCATTCCTATTTTTGCACCTGGCAAAAATGAAAGCCATGTTTCTTTGAGTATTTGCTTACCATTAATATTTTTAGTAAGCCCCTTCATTACATATACATATTGATATGACATAATTATCTTCTTCAATTATTGATTATACGGGTATTTATAGTGTGATTTTGAGAAAAAAGCAATTAGTCTTATGTGCCCAATGCTTACAGAGGCGATTTGATAAGGTTTTTATGTTTAAGACTAAAGCAAATCTCCCCCTAGAGAATAACTTCAAAACTAAAAATACTAGGGGAAAATTTGCTGTCAAAATATTTTCCCTAGTCTCAGGGGTATTGCTAAATAACAGTTGACATGGGATTTGAGTACTGTTATATTATGGCGAAAAAGGTTATTGATATGGAGAATTGCAAGGGTTGTGGGAGCACTAAGTTAACGAAGAATGGAAAGAA
>JBEAVG010000125.1:0-4763 GCA_041161045.1 Pseudomonadota bacterium | reverse complement strand
GATTTTAGGAATGGAAGTTATCATACTATCATGAACCATCCTGAAGGACCTATAGGGTCACTTGATCGTATTGCGAGACTTCTTAAAAAAGATAATCCACAACTTGCTGATGAAATGCATACTTTAAAGGTTACTTTGCAAAGTATACAGCAATCAAAAAAAGTAGCCGAGGTTAAAGGAAAGCCTACATTAAGTGAGCCGCAAATCATTAAGCCTAAGGTTTATCAAAAACCTCCTCTAGCAGAAGACAAAAAACTTTCTTTCTTTCAAAAGTTGACTAGGGAGGCTGGTAAGTTGGTTGAATTTATTTCTCCGCAAAGGAGAATGAAAAGAATAAATCCTGAAGGTGTTGTTAGTCAGAGTAACAGAAATAGTAAAGAAGTAGCAGCGGAACTCAATGCATCCAGATCAAGAGATTGAGGCCAGAGTTTATGATAGGTAAACTGACTGGTAATATCAGTGATATATTTGAAGAGTTTCTGATATTAGATGTTGGTGGTGTTGGATATCGTATATGGGTTACAAAATCTACTATTACTGCATGCACTACTGGTGATAATGCAATCTTCTACATAGAAACTCATGTGAGAGAAGATCATATTCATTTATACGGATTTCGTACAATAGAAGAAAAAGACGCATTTACTACGCTTCAAACAGTAAATGGGGTTGGAGCTAAGGTTGCTCTTACTATACTTTCTGCTCTATCTCCTTCAGAAATTCAAGGTGCTATTGATGCTAAAGATAAAAATGCCTTTTTATCTGTTTCTGGTATTGGTCCTAAACTTGCAGAAAGAATTCTATTAGAATTGAAAAATAAGACTTTTAGTACTAATGCGTCATACATTAAGGGTACTTCTGTAGATTCTAATAAAGGAGTGGTAGAAGATGCGGCTATGGCTCTTATAAACCTTGGTATTAATAGGAATGAAGCTATTTCTCTAGTAAAAGATATATTAAAAAACTCTCCGGATTTACAGATAGATCAGGTAATAAAAATTGCACTTCAGAGCAGAATGAAGTAATCTGTTTTTGAAAATGCAAATAATATTATGAATGAAGAAGATATATTAGATCCAGAATTGATGAGAGAAGACCAAGATGCTTCTTTGCGTCCTTCTGCGCTTAGTGACTTTATAGGTCAGGCTTCTCTCAAGAGTAATCTTTCAGTTTTTATGGGTGCTGCAAAAGCTCGTAGCGAACCATTAGATCACACTCTTCTTTATGGCCCACCAGGGCTTGGCAAAACAACAATAGCAAATATCATTTCCAAAGAGATGATGGTGAATATTAAGGCTACTTCTGGCCCTATTCTATCTAAAGCTGCGGATCTTGCTGCAATTTTGACTAATCTTCAGGAAAATGATGTGCTTTTCATAGATGAAATTCACAGGCTCAATATCAATATTGAAGAAGTCCTCTATTCTGCTATGGAAGATTTTGTACTAGATATTATAGTTGGCGAAGGTCCTGCTGCTAGGTCTATTCGAATAAATTTGCCTAGATTTACATTGGTGGGTGCAACTACAAGATTGGGTCTTATTTCAAACCCACTTCGTGACAGGTTTGGTATTCCACTGAGGCTTGATTTTTATTCTCCGGAAGAGCTCAAATTGGTTATTCAGCGTGGTTCAAAAGTTTTAAATCTCGATATCTCTGATGATGGTGCGCAAGAGATTGCAAAGCGTTCAAGGGGTACGCCTCGTATTGCTTTACGTCTTTTGAGAAGGGTAAGAGATTTTTCTGAAACTGCTGGTAATGATACTATAAACGCGAATGTTGCAGATGAGGCTTTAAGTAGGTTAGATGTAGATCATATAGGCCTTGATAGTAATGATTACAGATATTTGCGCTTCATACAGGATCATTATAATGGTGGACCGGTTGGAGTTGAAACGATAGCTGCTGCTCTTGCAGAAGAGCGTGATTCAATTGAAGATACAATAGAACCTTATCTCATTCAGATAGGCTTTGTTCAGCGTACACCAAGGGGGCGTATGCTAACTAAGCAAGCTGTTGAGCATATTTTGTGACTTTAGTCTGTCTCTCGTAAAAAATGTCGATATTTTTGACAAGACTACTCTCTCACATTTCCTACTCTCATAGCAAGGCTAGCTGAGATAAATCGTTCTAGATCTCCATCAAGCACTCCTTGAGTATCTGATGTTTCAACATCGGTGCGTAAATCTTTTACCATTTGATATGGCTGTAACACATAGGAGCGTATCTGGTGCCCCCATCCTATTTCTGTTTTGGCAGCATTTTCAGCATTTGTTTCAGCTTCGCGCTTTTGTATTTCTAGCTCATATAATCTAGCCCGAAGCATCTTCATTGCTTCTGCTTTGTTTTTATGCTGAGATCTGTCGTTCTGACATTGAACTGCTATTCCAGTTGGTATATGAGTTATTCTGACAGCTGAGTCTGTAGTATTAACGTGCTGTCCGCCTGCTCCGGAGGATCTATAAGTATCAATTCTAAGATCTTTTTCTTCGACTTCGATTTCTATATTGTCATCAATTTCGGGATATACCCATGCACTTGCGAAACTAGTCATTCTTTTGCCCGCTGCATTAAATGGAGAAATTCTAACAAGTCTATGAACTCCAGATTCTGTTTTGAACCAGCCATAGGCATTGTGGCCGATTATGCGGATGGCACAAGATTTAATTCCAGCCTCTTCGCCAGATACTATATTTAAAATTTCAGTTTTAAAATTCATTCTTTCGGCAAAACGAAGATACATACGCATCATCATAGATGACCAATCATGACTTTCTGTTCCTCCAGCTCCTGCGTTAATTTCAAGGAAGCAATTGTTCATGTCAGCTTCGCCAGAAAAAAGACATTCCGTTTCGAATTTAGTAGCAATAATGGAAAGTTTTCTTAGATTATTTTCTATTTCATCAAGAAGGGAATTATCATCCTCAAGTTCCGCAAGCTCTGCTAGTGATATATTTTCATCTAAGCCATTTTTTAAATCATCATAATTCTTGAGATTGGTCTCTAGTAAATGCTTTTCTTTAAGTAAGGTTTTTGCTTTTTCTTGATTGTTCCAAAGTTCTGATGATTCAGATTGCTTTTCTAGCTCAGATAGTTTTTTTCTTGACGCTTCAAGGTCAAAGAGACCTCGCAAGAAGAGCGAGAGATCCTTCGATTGTAGCCTTATAATTTTCTATTTCAGCGCGCATAATTTAATCCTTATAATTCAACCGATAATAAGCTTTTTTGTATGATTTTGCTAGGAATTTATTGGTATATAGAAAATCTATAAGCCTATAACCCTGTTGAGTTCAGTATTTGATACAAATTTATACAAATTCAACAGTAAATGTTGAATTTGCTAAAAACTTGTATATTCTTTATATGTAACCTATTTGTGGGACATATGTTAGTATTACGCAAGCGTTTTATAGATGAGATAGATAGAGGGTTTAAAACCTGTCCTATAGTTGCTCTTTTGGGGCCACGTCAGTGTGGGAAGACAACTCTGGCTAAGGAATATTTCAAAGCTACACATTCGAAAACATGTCGTTTTTTTGATGCTGAAGATCCAGAGCAGAGGATGCTTCTCATTCAAAATCCCAAGACGCTGGAGCTTGTGACAGAGGATTATATAGTTATAGACGAAGTTCAGTTACTTCGGGACATATTTCCATATTTAAGAGTTCTGGTAGACAAAAGTAATAAAAAACTCCTTCTTCTTGGTAGCGCGTCTCGTGATCTTATAACTCATTCGTCCGAGACGTTAGCTGGAAGAATAGATTATGTTAGAGTTTCGCCATTTAACATAACTGAGGTGTCTGATATAAACACCCTTTGGATGAGAGGGGGGTTCCCCAAGTCTTTTTTAGCTGGGGATGATGATACGAGTTTTAGATGGCGGAATAATTACATAATGACTTACTTGGAGAGGGACGTGTTGCAGTTATTTCATGGTGTGAATTCTGATCTAATGAGGCAGATATGGATGATGGTAGCTCATTATCACGGCAATATTGTGAATTACAGTGAAGTTAGTAGATCTCTTGGAGTCGCTGATATGACAATAAGAAGGTATATGGAAATTCTAAATGGAACTTTTATGGTTAGGAAGCTACAACCATGGTTTGAAAATATTTCTAAAAGACAAGTTAAGTCTCCAAAGATTTATATAAGGGATTCTGGGATTTTGCATAATCTTTTGGGTGTGAGTGAGAATAGTTACAAGTTAAATCCTAAGGTGGGGGCTTCTTGGGAAGGATTCGCTATGGAGCAAATTATAGCTCAATATGCACTTAGAGATGAAGAGTGTTATTTTTGGAATGCTCAGTCTGTTTGCGAAGTAGATTTGCTTGTTATAAAGGGGGTAAGAAAAATTGCGTTTGAATTTAAATATGCTACAGCGCCTATTGTAACAAAACAGATGCAAGACTTGTTTCCGCTGCTAAGACCCGATAAGTTCATTATTATAACTCCTGGAGCTGGATATTATCAAATAGACGATATGGTAAGTGTTTGTGGCTTGGGCTCAAAGGAATTTACTAATCTCTTTTGACAAATTCAACAGTAAATGTTGAATTGGCTAAGTTTTCTGTCGACAGACAATTACATGATTATTATAGAGTAAAAAAGATGGAAGGGCAAATTTAGAGTATGCTATGTATGGCATTGCTAAATAACGGTTGGTATCAAGTGTTTATTAAAAAGTAGCATCAAAGAATCTACGATCATTCTGAAGGATTTGCTATATCTTTTGGTTTTGCGGTGGAATCTTGCAAGGTAAT
>JBEAVG010000105.1:0-4335 GCA_041161045.1 Pseudomonadota bacterium | reverse complement strand
TTGTTTGATATAACCCAACCAGAAAAGATCTTTTGAGCATCTTCATCAATTTTATTCTCAATAACTTCAATTGCTATGTAATTTAGCGGTTTATATAAATCACCATTAGACCAGCATTTTTTTACAGAAATTTCTATATTGCCAAAAAACGCTGAATGACCAATTTTTATTGATATTTTTTTGGATTTAGATGTAACTTTATTAAGAGCTACAATTTCCGCAAAATTATGAAAATTACCAGATTCAAAATTTTGGATGGTAGGCCTTTGATCAATTTGGACATTTTGTATTGTGCTTATATCTACGTTGTTTTCTTCTCCTTCGTTTACATCAAATTCTTTTGTATCTGATGTGGTATATCTCTCTTGATCCTGACTCTGCAAAACATCAAAAACAGAAGAATCCGCAGCAAGGGAGGTGGTCGCACTAAATATTATAAGAGCTATATATTTCAGCATTTCTATATCTTTTTTATTATACAATTTTGTTTTGCTTGAACAAATTTCTTACATAATAATTTAGCTCTAGAATGTTCAGAAATAGGCCCGGCAAGCAGTTCATAAAATATACCCCGATTCTTAGTTGTAGACTTCATAACTTTATGTTCTAATCCAGAGGTTAATTTTACATTGTTTTTGCTTATTCTAACCCACTGTTTTTCCGCAGATTCCCTTGAACTAGTAGATATTAAATGTAAGTAATAAGCAGTTTTAATACGTTTTTTAAACTGTCTCTCTGATGATTCATCCGTGACAGTTACAACATTCAAAGCATTTTCAGGTGATACTTCCGATTTTGTTTCAGATATCGGCACATCGTGGTCTATTATCCCAGATATAATATTGCTTATAGGATCCTCGGTATTTATATTTTCAGAAGATTTGACGATTTTGATAGGCTCTTCTGGCTCAGGAGCGAGATGAACTGATTTAGTTGATGCGGTTGGATTCTTTAGATTATCATAGATATTCGCGTTAGGCTGATCTATTTCATCCAGGATAATGTCAGGCTTGATTCTTCTAGCTTCTGAGCTTGCTTTAATGAGTGGAGGTTCTTGACTTGAGACATAATTATCCCAGACAAGCCACATAAAAAACATAGTCGCGATGAGCAATGGGATTAGTAATTTATTTTTCTGACTCATAGATTACATCTTTTCCATAGGCTCTGTCCCTACTATATCGAAACCAGAATGAATTACATTCTGAACAGCTTTAGCTAGCGTCATCCTAGCTGCAGTTAGATTTTTATCCCCTTCAACAACAAATCTATAATTATTATTCTCTTTTCCCAAATTCCATAAGGCATGAAAAGAAGAAGCTAGATTTTGCATAAATAAAACTATCCTATGAGGCTCAAAATTAATTGCAGCTCCTTCAACAGCTCTAGGCCAAAGCGCAAGTAGCTTCATCACATGAAGCTCTTCTTCTGATGAAAGCAAAGATAAATCTGCTTTGTCAGAGTTATATATTTCTTGGGCCTCAGGAGCTTTAGAACCTGCATTATTAATTACAGAACCAGCCCTTACATATGCATAATTTACATAAAAAACAGGATTGTCTCTAGACTGCTCCTTAACTTTTGCCAAATCAAAATCTAATCCAACATCGTTTTTGCGAGTAAGCATTATAAATCTTATTATGTCCTTGCCAACTTCATTTATAACATCCCTCACAGTAGTAAATGACCCTGCTCTTTTAGACATTTTGACTAATTCACCATCTTCTATAAAATTTACAAGTTGACATAATTTTATATCTATACCCACTTCGCCATTACTTAGCGCATGCACAATAGCTTCCATACGTTTAACATATCCAGCATGATCCGCACCAAGAACTACTATTATTTGTTCAAAACCACGACGAATTTTATCTTCAGCATATGCCAAATCTGAAGCAAAATAAGCCCAAGAACCATCATTTTTTTGTATTGGTCTATCTTGATCATCATCATATTTTGTAGATTTAAATAGCAGAAGTTCTTGTGGAACCCAATCTTTGTTTTCCGAACCTTTAGGAGGTGGGAGAGTCCCTTTATATACCAAACCATCTTTTTTAAGCCTTTCAACTACCGACTCTATACTGCCGCTATCATGCAAGGATTGTTCTGAAAGAAAAACATCATGCTCTATACCCATCAATTTCAAATCATTTTTAATAAGCTCCATCATTTCTGATAAAACAAAAGAACGTATTTTTGCACAAGCTTCAACTTCGGCTATATGTAACAATTCTTCTTTATACGATGCATATAATTTTTTTCCTACGGGCACCATATATTCTCCAGGATACAGGCCGTCAGGAATAATAATCTCTTGCTTTAAAGCCGCCTCTTTATACCTCAGAAGAGCTGTTCTTACCAATGCTTCTATCTGCGACCCAGCGTCATTAATATAATATTCTTTTGTTACATCGTATCCACAAGCTACAAGAAGTCTTGCAAGCACATCGCCGTAAACAGCACCACGTGCATGCCCTATATGCATAGGACCAGTAGGATTGGCTGAGACATATTCTACATTCACCTTTTTGCCATTACCTACATTATTAAAACCATATTGATTCCCATCTTTGATAATATTCCTAAGATTGTTCTGCCAAATAGTAGAATGTATAGTAAAGTTAATAAAGCCCGGCCCCGCTATTTCTACATGCGCAACATAAGGCAATTGACTGAGTTTTATTTTAAGTTCTGAAGCAATTTCACGTGGATTGCGTTTTATAGAATTTGCTATTACCATCGCTGCATTAGTTGCAAGATCGCCATTTAAAGGGTCTTTAGGAGATTCTATAGTAATCTGAGTTAAGAAATCAGTACCAAATAATTCTGAAGCAACTTGGATAACATCTTCTTTGAGTGTATTATATATATTCATGATTAAAAACTGTTATTAGTGAATGTAAAGCCGCACAAAGACTGACACTCTCTAATAGCATATCTATCAGTCATTCCTGCGATATAGTCAGCTACTATACTAGCCCTCATAGCCTCATCTTGGCCTTTAATATTGGCCTCCCATTCATTAGGCATATATTGAGGGGAATTCATATATAAATCAAACAGCTTTTTTACAACCCGTTTTGCTTTAAAGGTTATAGCAGTGACCTTTTCATGTAAGTACACTCTATCAAATAAAAAGGTTTTTATCAAGCATAGTCTATTAGAGGCCTCAGGAGAAAAATTCACGATCGGAGATTTTGCATTTCTGACATCTTCTTCCGTTTCTATATTGTATAATTTTATATTTTGTTTTGTCGTAGCCAATAGATCATCAACAAAATAATGATTTAGAAATCTTATAGTTTCATAAATTAATCTATTCTGGTGTAAATCAGGGTATTTTTGTTTAACTGCATTAATATACTGAGCTAAAAATTCTACTTCAAGCAGATCTTCTATTCGTACAAGCCCCGCCCTTACAGCATCTTCTAGATCATGTCCATGATAAGCTATATCATCTGCCAATGCCGCAACTTGAGCCTCAGCAGAAGAATAGAATCCCAAATCTAAATCATGCATTGTATTATATTCAATTATAACTTTTGGTATATCACCTATTACTGGACCATTATGCTTCGCTATACCCTCAAGAACTTCCCAAGTAAGATTAAGCCCATCATATGCAGCATATCTTTGTTCTAGTTTTGTAAGCAGCTTGATAGAATGCGCATTATGAGAAAAACCACCATATGGCTTCATACATTCATCTAATATATCTTCCCCAGCATGACCAAAAGGAGTATGACCCATGTCATGCGCTAGTGCTATCGCTTCAGCAAGATCTTCAGAGAGATCTAGCTCTTGAGCTATAGATCTTGCAACACTTGCAACCTCAATAGAATGCGTAAGTCTATTACGGTAATGATCACCTTCATGATTAACAAAAACTTGAGTCTTATATTCAAGCCTCCTAAATGCATTCGAGTGTATTATACGATCCTTATCTCTTTGAAATTCGTTCCTGTATGGCGTAGGAGATTCTTTGTATAATCTACCACGCGAATTCGAAGGATTGCATGCAAAATTAGCTAGCATTTTCATAAAATTATAAATTCAGTTAAGAGAATTATAGAAGGAATGCAGCTAGCTGTCAAAATATAGTCATAATGGATATGATGCTTATTCACAAGTATAAAATTTCAAAAACCCACACCACAAACAAACTTTATTTAGCAATGCCAAATGCCATATGAAGGGTATTGCTAAGTAACGGTTGACATGGGATTTGAGTACTGTTATATTATGGCGAAAAAGGTTATTGATATGGAGAATTGCAAGGGTTGTGGGAGCACTAAGTTAACGAAGAATGGAAAGAACAAATTAGGGGCACAG
>JBEAVG010000104.1:0-3207 GCA_041161045.1 Pseudomonadota bacterium | reverse complement strand
GGGTGTGGGTATTCTGTTCGATGAAAAATATATTTAAAATCTCTATCTTCTTACTGATTCTGATTACTTCGGGCTTGTCGTACTTTTATATATTAAATTATAATAGTTCTGATACAGAAGTGGTTGATAATGGACTGCCTAATAAATTTTATCTGATCAATTTAGATCGTCAAAATGACAGATGGGAGTTAATTTCAGAGCAATTTGCTAAATATAAAATTTCTTTAGAGCGCTTTAGTGCTACTGATGGATTTTTGGTGGCAATAGAAGATGCTGATTCTAAAGAAAGGTTTGCAGGAGCTGATTTAACTGCAAAATTGAAACATTTAGATGCTGATCGCAATTATAATATTTATTGTGATGCTAATAATTCTATGCCAAGCTTTACTTATAGTTTTGATAGTTCTAGGCCTCCTCTTACAGCCGGAGAGTTTGGACTTAAATGTAGCACTATAAGATTGTGGTCTAAAATAAAAGAATCTAATGAGATAGCGTTGGTATTTGAGGATGACATTCAGTTATTTGGTGCATTTGATAGGCATATAGAAGAAATTTTGGCAGCTCTTCCTAATAAATGGGATTTAGTATATCTAGATAATTCTGAGCATAATGTTGATTCTGCATTCTTTATGCAAAATCTTAGGACAATAAACAATCATTTGCTTAAATTAATTAGTGGTAGTAAAAAGCATCTTTATGATAGTTATGCTTATATTATAAATTCAAATTCTGCTAGAAAATTACTGAATTTTTCAAATAATTATTCGGATTTAACAGTAGAGGAGATTTTATATAAGGCTATTAATAATGAAAATATAGTTGCTCTTATAGCAAAAAATAAAATTCTTGGACTAAAAAAAATTCAATCTGAGATAGATATGATGGGTCGTTGGGAAAAAAATGATAGTAAACAAAGGAATTAGTAAGCTATGGATAATTTATTAGAATTAGTAAAAGAAAAAATTTCATCAATTGAAAATCTAGAAAATCTAGAGAGTCTTAAGGCTGAATATCTAGGTAAGTCTGGTATTATAACTAGCGAGATGAAAAAGCTTGGTTCTATGACTGATGAAGAGCGTAAATCTCATGGTAAATTGATAAACGATCTGCGTGATCAAATTACTCAATTATTCTTATCAAAGAGAGATGCTTTATCTGCTGCTGCTATAAACTTAAAACTTAGTTCAGAGTGGGTGGATGTATCTCTACCATCTAGAACCTATCCTACTGGAACTATACATCCAATAAGCAAAGCTACTATGGAGCTTACGGAGATTTTTGCGGCCTTCGGTTTTGAGGTTGAAGAGGGGCCAAGTATAGAGGAAGATTGGTATAATTTTACAGCTCTTAATATAGATGAAAACCATCCAGCAAGACAAATGCATGACACTTTTTATCTTAATGGGGGTAAACTTCTTAGAACTCACACTTCTCCAACTCAAATTCGCACTATGAAATCCGGTAAACCTCCTTTTAAATTTATAGCACCAGGGCGTACATATAGGTGTGATTCTGATATGACTCATACTCCAATGTTCCACCAGATGGAATTGCTTATGGTAGACCAAGAGGTGAATTTGACTAATTTGAAATTTATTGCAACTGAATTTATGAAGCAGTTCTTTGAAGAATCTAAGTTAGAGTTTCGTTTTAGACCGAGTTTCTTTCCTTTTACTGAACCATCATTTGAGGTTGATATCAAAATGCCTAACAAGGATAAATGGCTTGAGGTCTTTGGATGCGGCATGATACATCCTAATGTTTTAAAAAATGTTGATATAGATATATCAATATACAGAGGTTTTGCTATGGGTATGGGGATAGAGCGTTTAGCAATGCTAAAATATGGTGTAAAGGACTTAAGGCAATTTTTTGAAGGTGATGCTAATTGGACCTCGCATTATAATTTTTCAGCTTTTGATATTCCATCTCGTCTTGGAGGCTTGACTTTGTAGTTAATTATCTTTTTAATCATTTCAATATAAATGCTAGGTTATAACTTTGAGGGGATTATGAGTCAGCAAAAGTTCATGGATTTAAGATCCAAAATAGTGAATGAATTATGGTTAGATCAAGAAATACTTTTAAGTCTCAGAGAATTAATAAACCAGAATCAGGATACAGCGGATTATGTTGTTATGGACTTGCTTGATCAATTAAATGTTGGGAATAAGCAGTCTATAATTAAAGCAATAGGGGTAATAGCTAAATTTGTTCCTGATAAAATAGATATCATAGTGGATCGCGCTATCCAGTCGGATGTGATTTGCTTTATCAAAGATCTAGTGGCTCCAAATTTATACTTGTTTGATATTGTGTTGGAGCGTTTATCAGAATTTCCTATAGTAGAAGAAAAAGAATCTGGATATAGAATAGATAGTGATTTGCTTCGTGGTTTGGTGGGGCTTGCGGAATTAGGGCATGAACAAGCTATTATAATAATAGAGTTAGTGCATGAATGCTCTAAGCAATTGGCTATTAGGGGTTATCTAAACGAAGATTCATTGAATCATCTTACATGTGCTATATCATCTATCATTCAACAAATTCCTTCTTGTTCAGAAGTAATAATGGCTTTTGTAGAAGATATATCAGTTTATGACTCTTTTTTGCCATATATACCTGATATAACAAAATATCTCTTAGATGCGAATCCTGATCAGAAGGAAAAAATATCGTCTTTGCTTTCGTCTATAGAGCCAAGGCTGCGTGAGTCTTTGTCGGAAATTAATGCTAAAATAGCTGCACTAGAGGTGTGTGATGAAATTCCTCTTTCTGGCGATGTGTTTGATGCTTAATTTGACCTCAGTAGGAATATCATAGTCTTTCTTGTCCATTTTTAACCTTACTCCTTTCGGCATCTAGCTGCTTAACATAAGAATCATCAACTGGTAATCTCTTGGACTCCAGACGTTTTAAAAAGTCTTTGCAAGATTTTTCATTTAATGTAGAAATAATTATGTTTATTTCGTCTAGTTTTGCAAGTTCAGCAAAAGGAACTCCTAGTTTATAAGCATTCAGTGCATAAGGTGAAGTTAGAGCTTCGATTTTTTTTATATCATTTATTTTTGCAAGTTCAGCAAATGTGGTGAATTTTGCTTTATAAATTTCTTGTGCACTATATGAAGCTATACGCCATATCAATTCTTGAGTGCAGTCTAAATCTCTTAACTCAGCAAATGTAGTAACCCGTGCTCTATAAGCATG
>JBEAVG010000038.1:0-8154 GCA_041161045.1 Pseudomonadota bacterium | reverse complement strand
TAATAGGACTTCTGATTTGTCATATGTAGCGCAGCATCTTGTTACAGAAAATAAAGATTTAAAGTCTGTTGTAGATTTTTTGAGAGATACAAACAAAGATATTAACCCGCATAATATTGATAAATCGCTAAATATAGATAAAATGCAGCATTTTATAGATGGGTACAAAACAATGCTTTTTAATTAGGGCTTCGATATAGAAATGTCTTTTTTTGGAAAAATCAAACAGGCTCTGCATTTTACCTCAAGTAAAATTTCTTCTGGCATAGCAACAATTGTTGGTGGTAAAAAGCTTGATCATGATGCCTTAGAAGAATTAGAGGAACTTCTTATCTCTGCTGATTTGGGAGCTTCTACTGCTGGTGTTATTATAGAAAAATTTTCTAAACAAAAATTTGGTGTAGAAATTACAGATGAGGAGGTGAAAGATAATCTCGCCTCTGTAATAGATTCTATAATGCTTCCGCATCAGAGAAATTTTTCTCTAGATGATGATAAATTGAATATAATTCTTGTTTGTGGCGTTAATGGTAATGGCAAAACTACTACTATAGGGAAGTTAGCTCATTATTATAAGAGTCTTGGTAAGAAAGTTATGGTTGCAGCATGCGATACTTTCCGTGCTGCTGCTATAGATCAGTTGGCTGTTTGGACAGAAAAAGCTGGTGTTGAAATAATTCAAGGATCTGAGAATAGTGATCCATCAAGTGTTGCTTATAGGGCTGTTGAGGTAGCTAAAGCAGAAGGGGTAGAGATGCTTTTTATAGACACAGCAGGTCGTCTCCAAACTCAGCATAATCTTATGGAAGAATTATCTAAAATTATGCGTACTATAGAGAAAGTTGCTGGATATCCGCCTCAACATAGTATTTTGGTTCTTGATGCTACAACTGGACAAAATGCATTTAGCCAAGTTGAGAAATTTCAGCAAATAGCTGCAATTAATGGATTAATTGTTACTAAATTAGATGGAAGCGCTAAAGGTGGCGTTGTTGTCGGCCTTGTTCAAAAATTTCAAATTCCTATATATTTTATCGGGCTTGGTGAAGGCATTGATGATCTAAAACCGTTTGATTCCCAAGATTTTACTCGAGCTCTAGTAGGTACATAGATTAATTTCTTATGGGGGATGCGTGGGTAAGAAAAAGATAAAAGTAAAAAAACTTGCTGTAAAATCAATAGAAGGTGGTCTAAAAACTTACCTTGAAATGCTAAGTCAGGAAGGCTTTGCGTCGTTTGGTGTCGTAGATTATATTCAAAAATACAAGGGTTTGTTACAAGCATATCGTGATGAGGATGGTGAGAATTTTCTACACATAGTGGCAAGGCACCCTAACATTCATAATTATTCTGAAGTTATCAGGGCTTTATTAGATATTGGTTTAAGTCCTTCTAGCATGGATAACTTAAACCAAACTCCTATTCATATCTTAGCAGAAAGCTATAATATAGGATATTTAAGAGCTATGGTTGAATCCTTAGGTGTTCACGAAAGAATTCGTGTTGTTAATATGCAGGATAAAAGTGGAGATACTGCGTTACATGTTGCAGTAAAAGTTCATTTAAGTGATGATAATGGCTTGCTTACAATGGAGCAACCTTTGGATTTAGAAAAGAAACGAATTTTTCTTTCGGAGCTTTTAGAATATGGAGCAAGGCCTGATGTAGTTAATATATATGGGGATTCACCTCTTCATATAGCAACATCCTCAGATAATGTAGATGCGGCTATTATACTTTTACAAAATAATGCATCTGTAACTATATTGAATTATGATCTTGAGCTTCCAATAGATCGCTTAGTTTTAGATAAAGTTGAAGAAAATTCTAACCTTCTTGCTATGATCGATATTTTATGCAAGTACGATTCTCCATTAAATAATGTTCCAAATTCAAAATCAAATATAGTATCTCGTATTATTAAGTCAAACAAGGCAGAAGCTCTTGCAGAAATTATTTCCTTTCAATCTGCAAAGTTAGATATCCAGGATAAAGTTTTTCAAGAATGGTATAAGGCTGCATGCATATGGAAAAGCACTTTGCAGCCTGGGTATTTTGAATATGTTGTGCCTTACCCTAATGTTTATAACCAAATGAATGGATTAAGGCTTTTATATGCTATAAATAGCGACGCTGATGAAAGTGAGATTTTGGAGTTGTTAGAATTAGGGGCAAATCCTATGATTAGCTTCAAAGGTGTTACGGCCTTTGATATTATGCTTGAAAAATCATTTTCTATGAGGAATATTCTAAATGCCACATTTAGGTTAGGGCTCGTTGATGTATTAAATGATTATGATCATCCATTTTCAGTTGATTTGGGTACTGTTGTTTCTTCTTATGGAGAAAGAAAACATATGTTTTTTGATATAAGATTGTCTGAAGCAATAAGTGCAATTTTATCTTTAGATCAAGAGCTTGAAGAATCTTTGTATTTTAGTGCTTTATTAGAAAATATTAAGTTGGATATTGAGGGTATCAATATTTCATATGTAGATAAAATAGTAGGTAAGTTTGGTGTCAAAATATTAGACACTATGATTTACAATGGAATGAGCGTAATGCATCAAGCTGCTTTTGCTTCAAATATATTATATCTAAAAAAATTTCAGGATTACGGGTTAAGTATAGATAAGATAGATATCCGAGGAGCGACTTCTTTGCATGCCGTATGTTTTGTTGCACATAATACCATTATAAAATATTTGATAAGTCGCGGTGCTGAAGTTAATGCATCTTTTATACTTAATGCTCATAGTTATGATGCGCTCGAGGTTTTGGCTTATATTTTTCCTTTTTTTGGTCGTAAGGATTTTTACATTGATTCTGTTAAGTGTATCTTGGAATCTCAAATGCCATCCGACATTTCAAAAACTATGATGTTTAAGATTATTAAGGACGATACTATACAAAAACTATTGCTACAAATCGAACTACTGAAATGTGTGATGTCTAATAATTATATAGATCTAGCTTTTTTGTTAGGGAAGTTTGTGGCTTTAGGTAAAAAGGAATGGGGAGGGGTTGATTTCGATTTGTATGGAACTTCTTTGTTGGATGAAGTTTTGAAGATAGATTATAGAACCAATGATGGCTCTAAGTATCATCTTTTATTTACTCTATTAAAATTCAATCCTAAAATTTCGACAGAACATTTGATAAAAGCATATGTAGATGAAGATTACCCAATCTTGCTGCTGCTATTGCAATATTATAATGGTGATATTAGGCATTTCACAAGAGAAGTGTTTTCTAAAGAGATTTTTATTGAGGATAAGTCAAAATGCGAAGGGGAAAAGCTATTAATTAATAGTAAGTTTTTCATTGAGGATTTTTCGGGGATTTTAGATGTTGCAATTGATATGGGGTATGATTTCATAATATATTTGATGAGTAAGGAAATCGCTGTTTGTAAAGTAAAGGGCGCTTTGGGAAAGGTTCTCCAATATGCTATTTCACGAAATCTAGTAAATATAGTTTCCATAGCTAAGATACATATGAAAGATTTAGATAATGGAACTATAAAAAGCCTTATTGCTCCTGGGGTTAGCTATGATATTTTGAGCTTTTTCTTCGATGACTTAAAACAGATCCTGGAGCATAGCATTCCTTGCCCTATGCTGGCTAAGCTTGTGGTGACTTGTAGCGATGATACAAAAATAACTTATGGGAAGGAAAAAAATACATTATTACATTATTTTACTAAATATTTTGATTCTAGAGTTTTAGAATTTCTTCTAAAAACTGTAGATATAGATTCGCCTAATTCTAAGGGGGCAACTGCTGCTCATATAGCTTGTAGAATCGAAAATCATGACAAAATAGAGCCTGTGTTATTTTGGATAAGGCATGGTGCTAATTTTGTACAAGAAGATCATAGTAGAAACACTCCTGTAGGTGATTTGGTCAAGAATCAATCGTATGTATTTAGTGTTATACTAAAGTCTATAAATTCTGGAGTTGTTGTTTCTTCGGAGCAAGCTTCAGAGTTTTTGAAATTATGTAAAACACTTGAAATGGAAATTGAGATAATAGATCCGATGATGCGCTTTATAAGGTTAGATCATGTCAATAAAAAGTTATTAGGCGATTTTATAGAGTCTGTTATTTTTGAGTTTAGAGAAGATGTTACTGAATGGTTTCTTGATAAATATGGAAAAGAGGTTTTTGGCAGTAATTTTTGTAATATGTTGCTTCGTGGTTATCTAAAACTATGGCATGATATAGCTGAATATTTGCCAGAAGAATCAGATCAGTGTAAATCGATAGAGTTCTTGTCCGATGATGATAGTGCGCTTGGAACTACTCCTCCAAAATCTACCTTTCTTGGGTTATGTGCTCAGCGAAAAGCAATCGAGAGTTCGGATCTAGATTTTGGTTAGTGAATATATATCTTTTAAAGAAATACCCTGTCAGTTCTATTGCTTCTGCTATTTGTTTTTTACATTCTGTTGTAACCCCTAAATGTAAAAATGATGGCAGCTTTAGCATCATAGAAGAGTAGGGGGATCCTGCTTGTTCTGATACTGCTTTTCCGGATTTTGGAGATACATATTTAAGATTTTCAGTAGTTCCTGTTGCTGCACATTTTGATAAGTCTAGGCTGTATCCAATTTCCTCTAGAATAACAAGTTCTATTTTTATATAATCCAGAAAATCAAAAGGATATAGTGAAATCTTGCTAAGATAATCTTTTAGATATTCAAATAAATTAGTGTATTTTTCTTCCTCTCTTACAGAAGATGCTATAATAGATAGTATGCTCATTAATGCATATAATTTTGTCTTATTGTGGATAACCATTGATCCATAAGCGCTTATCAGCTCGCATTTTATATTTCCTAAATGGTTTGCAAGTCTTGCCGCCCATGAAAAATCTACAAGGTTCCCAGGTTGATATATAGGGCTGTTTTTAGAAGAATTGTAGTTCCTAGCTATCCCTCTGTATATTCCATTTTCTCTTGAGAATAAAGTTATTATAGCGCTATCTTCTTGGAACTTCGTGACTGTTAAGATAATAGCTCTATCAAATATCTTCATTTCTTATGGACTTGCTATTATTTAGAATTGCTTGAACTATTGTTATTACTACCAAATGAATACATGAATTTACCGATGAGTGATTCTAGATTAACAGAAGATTGTGTAAATTTTATTATGTCATTATTTACTAAATCGGCAGAATCAACGCCTGGGACTATGGAGATAAATTTACTTCCTAAGAATCCGCTGCTTGCTACTGCTGCTTGAGAATCTTTAGGTAGCTTAACATCTTTATTGATAGCTAGTTTCATTACGGCAAAGAAAGTATCTCTATCCAATATCATTCTGTCGACTTCGCCTACCTTTATACCTGCAACCATTATATCACTACCAGGTATGATGCCTTCTGCATTTTGGAATTTCGCTTCTACTATGTAGACTTCATCGTCAGTATTTAATTTGTTGATGTTATATGCAAATATAAAAAACCATCCAGCAATGCACAATATAGCGCATCCTATTATTGTTTCTAAAACATTCTGTTTCATTTTGTTTTACCTATTGAATTAATAGTATTAGGCTTCCAAGCTTTATAATCATTGGAGAGTTTATCATGATTTGGCACATATGCAAACTTTGTTCCAGTAACATTGGGTAAAAAATCTTTCTGCCAATTGTAACGTGATGCTATTATGTTTGGTATTTCATTTGATAGATAATTTAACCAGGCATGCCACATAGGTGGGACTTTTGATGCTTCTACACGACCTTTATAGATGACGTATCTAACTTTTTTACCACGAGCATTTGTTCTGAATCTGGCTTCGTAGTATTTGTTTCCAAATTCGTCCATTGCTTTGTATGTGCTAGTGAGTTTAATTAGTATTTTATCTATTATTTGCATAGTCATTGTTTATCTGAGTTTATAGAAATTGCTTCATCTCTTCCTTTGCAAGCTAAATCATCAGCGATTTGATTGCCTGCGTTGCCATCATGCCCTTTAACCCAATGCCAATTTATTTCATGTTTTTGTGACAATTCATAAAGAGTTTGCCACAGATCAGAATTTTTTACTAATTTTTTATCCCCTGTGAGTCTATTATTTTTAATCCAGTTGTATATCCACTCACTTATGCCCTTTTGCACATAGATACTATCTGTATAGATGTCTATAGAGCATTTTGTTTTTAGAGATTGGAGAGCTTTGATAGCTCCCATAAGTTCCATTCTGTTGTTTGTTGTGTTTTCTTCATAACCATATATTTTCTTTTCATGTTGGTTATAAAGCATATATGCTCCCCATCCCCCAGGTCCTGGGTTCCCAGAGCAAGCTCCATCTGTGTAGATCACTACTTTTTTTAGCTGCATATTTTATAGAACTAGCTCTTTTTTTTCTTTCTAAACTGATCTAGGGAAATCACATTGCCTTCCGATCTTTCTGTGGTTTTTTCAGTGGTTTCAATTGTAACTTCTTCCAGATTTTCAGTTGGGTATTCAAATTGGATTGCAAATTTTTCTTCTGGGTCTGCAAAAGATGTGATTGACTTAAAAGGAATTCTTACAATTTCACTTATTCCATCAAAACTTAATTTAATAGTAAAATAATCCTCTTCTACTATTAAATCTTGAAACTGATGCTGTAGAACTATGGTAATTTCAGCAGGGTATTTTTTTCTTACTCTTTCAGATAGCTTAACCCCTTCTGCCTTTGTGACAAAGGATATGAAAAAATGGTGATTGTCTTTTAAACCTTCTCTTTCGACAATCTTAAGGATATTACGCACTGCATCATGCATAGCGTCGTCTATTATTCTTTGGTAGTTTATATAATTGTTCATAATTAATGCACTATATAGATGAGGCTTTTCTGTTGCCCGGTAAGCCCCCAACCGCTAGTCGCTATTGCAATTAAGCAGCGACTGCGAAACGTTGATTATCGTTTGCGTTTAGTTTAATTTGATCCATAGCCAAAGGCTCAGAGGAATCATCCTGGACAAAAACTATTTCTTTATTAAGCACGTCGATCCTAATTCGCCCCCATAAATTTTGATTTTATGGTGGAGGCGCCGGGTACCGCCCCCGGGTCCGCCACTTCTATTCCAAACAACCATTTATTGTCATAGCTATATTAAATAGCACTTGAGAGTGTAACATAAGTTTGGTAAAATTCAAGTGATTTGACTATTGTCTTTTAACACTTAGATGAGCTTTACAAACTTATGTATCAAACTAATGCATTTACTAATAAATATAATGTTCAAAATAAAACAGTAGGGAATGAGAATATAGCTACTTTATCTATTTCTCTTTGTGAGCGTGGCATGAAGGCTGTATCTGGTGCTATTGATGGAGAAAAACTAGGTAGAAAAAGCATGTGGGCTATAGAGATTTCTATGTCAATTGTTGTTATAGAATCTTTAATTAGTATTTTAGACAAAGAAAATCCTATTTTTAAATCTGTGCTTGATCTTTACATGAATATGGGTTCTATCGCTAAAGCCTTATTAGAGAAAAGGATCCCAGCAGAGAAAGCTTCGAAACTTCTATCGCTTTTTACTGAGGTAAGAAACCAGTGGAGTGATCTTGGTATGAAGCATTCTATGCAGACAGCAGTTGATATATCTTCTGGGGATGTTCTGTAAAGATTTTTTTTCTAATATCACCTATATAAATACATAAAATATTATGATCAGAAGACAAACTCATAGAATCTATTTTCCATGTAAAATATCTCAAGGAACTTCATTGAGTGTACCTTCTGAAATTGAGCATTATATAAAAAATGTTCTAAGGATAAAGCTTCATGAAAAACTTCGTGTTTTTAATGAGGTGGATGGAGAGTTCTTGGCTGGAATTTCAATTGCTGCAAAAAAGGAAATGACTCTTGTCGTGGAGTCAAAGATAAGATCTATTGAGAATAATTTACCAAGCCTTACCCTAGGTTTATGCATGATCAAAAGCGATAGATTTGCTACTGCTATTGATATGGCTGTACAGCTTGGAGTGACTAGAATTATTCCAATAATTAGCAAGCATACTGTTCATAGAAATTTTAATATAGATCGTATAAGAAGAATAGTTATAGAATCTTCTGAGCAAAGTGAAAGATTGTTTATTCCGGACATATTAGAGCCGGTAAAGCTTTTAGATATAGATTTTAATAAGTTTGGA
>JBEAVG010000034.1:0-7280 GCA_041161045.1 Pseudomonadota bacterium | reverse complement strand
CTCCAATTGAGATTATCACATCTTGGGAAAGGATGGGATTTATTGGGACAAAATGGAATATAAGCATGAAAACTTTTCTGGTCAAGTGTCATTTTAGTGACATCTATAATTTTTGTTTACCAAAATTGCAAAAAACTTACAGCTCACAAAAAAGAAGTTGATGAAAATTATATTATTTGATATATTGATGTAAATATAATTAGCCAACTAATACCAAAAGGCAGGAATCCATGTCACAAGATAACTTAACTAGACCAAACACTCCAGAACCAGAACAACAAAACGCCCTCGCACATCAGCCAGAAAGACGCAATGCAGAGCCAAATTTGCTGGAATTTTTCTTCGGAAATGATATGGATCATTTTCGTTTATTTAACATAGTCGATAACCCCGGAGCTGCAGCTGCACGAGGAGCATTATTGTGGGATGACGAAGACGGAAATGCATTAGTTGGGGAAGAAGGAAGAGATGAATTAATGAACAATATGGCAGAAGATCTACTTGAAAACCTGATTGAAGACGCATTGGAGCAAGGAAACAATAACGACCCTAATCAGGATGCAGATCCCTTCATGGGAAATAATCCAGAACCAGCACAAGAGTAACAGCATTTATAGCCTCAGAAAAACCTGGTGCTATTCAATAAAAGCTATTGTATAATGATTTGAGACAGACCAAAGCATTATACAATGAGCTAATTTTATACCAAAATAATATCGACACCTTTATGTGAAATAGAGGCAACCCCAGATGGGGAGCCTTCTACCCTTATAGACTCCTCCATCGAATTATTCTTATAAATTCTTACTTCGCCAGTTTTAAGCTCAACAATCATAGGCGCATGATTTGGTAGAACTCCAATATCCCCTTCTGCGCCTGGCATCACTACCATCTCCACTTCTCCATCATATTTTGTTTTAGATGGGGAAATAATTCTTAAATGTAGCTTTTTCGAATCCATAACTAAGCCGCCTTATTTGCCATATTTTTTGCCTTTTCTATAGCTTCATCGATTCCACCCACCATATAGAAAGCAGCTTCTGGAAGATGGTCATACTTGCCACTAACAAGCTCTTTGAATCCACGAATAGTCTCCTCTAGAGACACCCATTTACCAGGAGAGCCTGTAAATACCTCAGCAACATGGAAAGGCTGTGAAAGAAACTTCTGAATCTTACGAGCTCTTGCAACAATAAGTTTATCTTCTTCAGAGAGCTCATCCATTCCCAAAATCGCAATAATATCTTGTAGTGATTTATATGTTTGCAAAATCTTTTGAACATCACGCGCTACTTGATAATGCTCATCTCCAATCACAGCAGGATCAAGCATTTGTGAATTACTATCTAATGGATCTACTGCAGGATAAATACCTATTTCAGCTATCTGACGATTAAGAACCGTAGTCGCATCTAAGTGAGCGAATGAAGCAGCAGGAGCAGGATCTGTCAAGTCATCAGCAGGCACATAAATAGCCTGCACTGATGTAATAGACCCGTTCTTTGTTGATGTAATACGTTCCTGCAAAGCGCCCATATCCGTAGCCAAAGTAGGCTGATAACCCACAGCAGAAGGAATACGCCCTAAAGTCGCAGAAACTTCTGCACCAGCCTGCGTAAACCTGAAGATATTATCAACAAAGAACAATACATCCTGACCACCATCCATATCTCTAAAATTCTCAGCAAGAGTAAGGCCAGTAAGCGCTACACGAGAACGAGCACCAGGCGGCTCATTCATCTGACCATAAACTAGAGACACTTTGGATTTTTCTAAATCTTTCACATTGATAACACCAGAATCCATCATCTCATGGTAAAGGTCATTACCCTCTCTAGTACGCTCACCAACACCCGCGAATACAGTATATCCACCATGCGCCTTAGCAACGTTATTGATAAGTTCCATAATAAGAACAGTTTTACCAACACCAGCACCACCGAAAAGACCTATTTTTCCACCCTTCGCATAAGGAGCCAAAAGGTCAATAACCTTAATACCAGTTACCAGAATATTTTTATCAGTAGATTGATCTACAAGAGCAGGAGCATCAGAATGAATAGGAGCTCTTTCTTTGGATTTTACTGGCCCTTTTTCATCTATAGGCTCACCTATAACATTTATAATACGACCTAATGTTCCAAGCCCAACAGGAACACTAATAGGAGAACCAGTGTCCTGCACCTCTATACCTCTTACTAAGCCATCTGTAGAATCTAGAGCGATACATCTAACAGAGTTATCTCCAATATGCTGAGCTACTTCCAACACCAACTTCTTGCCATGGTTCATACACTCTAGAGCATTAAGTAAAGACGGCACATTACCAGGAGTGAATTTAACATCCACCACAGCAGAAATAACTTGCAACACATGCCCTATACTTTTCTTCGTAGCCATTTTTTTCTCCTATTTTATTTCATTCCCGCCTAAGCAAGAATATAATTAGTTACATTATCCAGATCACCATCAGCCCAATGTATTTAAAGGCTATAAGGCCTCAGCACCAGAAATAATTTCTATCAATTCATTAGTAATAGTAGCCTGACGGGTTCTATTCATGACTATAGTCAGCCTATCTATCAAATCTTCAGCATTACGCGTTGCGTTGTCCATGGCAGTTGTGCGAGCACCCTCTTCACTAGCACTACTTTCCAAAAGCACATTATGCAGCTGAGCGATTATATATAAATTAATCAAATAATTTATAAGATTATCACCTTCTAGTTCACAGTTTGCCCCGATTTCTTCACCCTTAGTTCTAGAAACCAGAGGGAATAGAGGCATTTTTGTAGGCACCTGAGAAATCACACTCTTAAATTCACTGAAATAGATGTCACAGGATCCTATATTCTTTTGTTCTAAAAGTCCTATTATTACTTTTGCAAGCGAAGCAACATCACCATCTCCAAACCCCAATATATTATGATGCTCAATCATATGGTCACCATAATTAAGGGACATCAAATAAGAAGGCTTTTTACCAATAGAAATTACCTTAAACGGAATATTTTCCTCAGTGAATTTTCTTATATCACTTCTAACCAATTTAAGTACGGAATTGTTAAAACCACCACAAAGACCACGATCTGACCCAATAACTACCAATAATTTGGTATGAGAAAAACTCTCCAAACCACAAGCTATTTTAGCAAGCACAGACAATTCGCTACCATCTGACAAAGCTTGCTGCAAAGCATTTTGCACAAGAGTATGATAGATATCAGCTTCTTCCAAGGCCATTCTTGCTTTACGCAACTTGGACGCAGAAACCATTTGCATAGCTTTAGTGATCTTTTTAGTAGATCTGATAGTTTTAATGCGCAACCTTAATTGCTTCAAATTTGCCATGATGGATTACTCTACCTTATACAAATTCCTTCACAAAATCATCCAAGAAAACTCTCAATTCTTGCTCTATCTCAGGAGTAATCTGCTTTTTTTGAGCAAGATCATTAATAAGAGACTTCTTATGCAATGCTAGTGTATCTAGAACTTTCATCTCGAATTCCCTGACCTTAGACACTGGTATTTTGTCCAGATATCCCTTAACTCCTAAAAATATACTAATAACCTGTTTTTCAACAGTGAAAGGAGAATAAGGAGGTTGTTTTAAAAGCTCAGTAAGACGCTTACCTCTCTCAATTAATTTCTGAGTAGATTCATCAAGCTCAGAACCAAACTGAGAAAAAGCTTCCATTTCCCTAAACTGAGCAAGCTCAAGCTTTACTGAACCAGCAACTTGTTTCATCGCCTTAATTTGAGCAGCAGACCCAACGCGACTTACTGAAAGCCCTACGTTAACCGCAGGCCTTATACCTTTATAGAATAATTCACTCTCAAGAAATATCTGTCCGTCAGTAATTGAAATAACGTTAGTAGGAATATATGCGGAAACGTCACCTGCCTGAGTCTCAATAATAGGGAGAGCCGTAAGAGACCCAGCGCCTTGTTCATCTGACATTTTTGCAGCCCTCTCTAGAAGCCTTGAATGTAAGTAGAACACGTCACCAGGATAAGCCTCACGTCCAGGAGGACGTCTTAATAGCAGAGACATTGCTCGATATGCAACCGCATGCTTACTCAAATCGTCATAAATAACTAAAGCATGCATACCATTATCACGGAAATATTCTCCCATAGTACAGCCAGTATAAGGCGCTAAAAACTGCATAGGCGCTGGATCAGAAGCAGTAGCAGAAACAACTATGCTATATTCCATAGCTCCAGCCTCTTCAAGTCTACGAACAATCTGAGCTACTGTAGAACATTTCTGTCCAATAGCCACATAAATACAGTATATTTTTTCAGATTCATCACCAGCAGCATGAGCTGGTTTTTGATTAAGAATAGTATCGATAGCAATAGTTGTCTTCCCAGTCTGCCTATCTCCAATAATAAGCTCTCTTTGACCACGACCAATAGGAATTAAGGAATCAATCGATTTAATACCAGTTTGCACTGGTTCATGAACAGATTTCCTAGCCACAATACCCGGAGCTTTGATTTCCACCTTAGAATATTCTGGTTTTTTAATAGGCCCCTTACCATCTATCGGGTTACCTAAAGCATCAACAACTCTACCTAGAAGCCCTTTCCCAACTGGCACTTCCATGATTTTGTCAGTACGTTTCACGCTATCGCCCTGTCTTATGAGACTATCATCGCCCATAATAACTACACCAACAGTATATTCTTCAAGATTTAGAGCAAGTCCCTTAACACCGGAGGAGAATTCAACCATTTCACCAGCTTGTACATTATCCATACCGTATACTTTAGCAACACCATCGCCTACGCTCAGAACTTCACCTACTTCACTAAGATTATCGAATTTATCTATCTTAGATATTTCTTTCTCAAGTAGTCCTGATATTTCATTTATATTTGATGCCATTTCTTCACTCCTAACTTTAAGCCCTTATACAATTACGCATTTTATTTATTGCCCCTAACACAGAAGCATCATACATCATACTATCAAATTTAATCAAAATTCCACCAAGAATAGATGGATCGATTTCATGCTTTATAACAAATTTTTTAGAAAAGAATTTTTCTAATTTCAATTTACATTCTTCTAACTCTTTCTCTGATATTTTAGAAGCTGAGATGAGTCTTGCAGTGGTTTTACCTTCAGAAGAGATACTTAAATGAAGAATCCCGTTATAGATCTCTTCAATATAATTCATCACCCCACCTTTAAGCATAAGCTCTAAAAAAGCTCTAGAAAGTTTATGGAACTGTAATTTATTCGCAATAATATCAATGAGCTCTATCTTGTTCTGCAGGTCATAGATAGGTGCTTCCAATACACGTTTCAATTTGATATTGCGAATTATTAACTCAGACAAAGCAGCAAAATCCTTAAGCACAGCTCTAGTAGCTTCATTATTCTTTGAATCTGCAGTTTGAGCCTTAGAAAAAAAGGCCCTAGCATATGTCTGTATTATTTTCGTATTATGCATTTATCTCTGCCCTATCGCACTCATTTTATTAATAGTCACTTCAGAAAAAAGTAGCTTCTTAAAACAGCATCTTTCTATCTCTAGAATTTTTTCTTCAGATACGCTACTAGAATTCAAAGCATCTTGCAATTCTTTTGCGATAAAATTTGCATGATCATCTAACTTTAAATCTACATATGATGATATAAGGTCTAAATGACATTCAAAATATAAATTTTTGCAAGGCGTAATCTCAAAATCTCTAGCAAGAGCATAAGGAAGCAAATCCTCTTCTTTCATTACGCATAGAAAATTTTCGACAGCATAATCATTTGCAAAACCATATATTGAGCTAGACCTGTTTTTAGATAATATATTCTTTATGTTCGAAACAAGCAACTCATGATCACCTCCCGAACGAAGCACCATTTCCTTTACTCCACCCCAACCAGGTATTAGACCAACCCCCACTTCTACTAAACCAGCAGAAAGATCTAAATGCCCTAGTATAAAATGACTATGAAGCAAAATCTCACACCCTCCACCCAAAGCAACACCTTTAGCACAAGCTATAACTGGAACCTTTGAATACTTAAGACTAAGCATGGCTTTTTGCCCTAAAAGCAAGAATTTTTCTGCAGCATCTGAATCTTGATTTTTGGCTATTTCTAAAAAATATTTCAAATCAGCGCCTGCTGAAAAATTACTCCCTTCTGGATATATTATAAGCTTCTTTGCTTTCTGCTTTTCTGCATAATTAACTGAATCTATTATCAAATTAAAAATCTCTTCATTAAGAATATTCATCTTAGTTCTGAAACTAATTACTAGATTCCCAGGGGTGACTTCATATAGATAAGCTGATGAATTTTCTAAAATAGGCCTTAAATTTGAGTGATGTTTTGTAGATTGCGCCGAGCCAGAAATATTAGACTCAAGCTCAAAAGGGCCATTTTCCCAGCTATAGCCTAATCTCATAGCAGTATCAATATCTTCTTTACTACTAGACACAACACCTAGAAGAGAACGAACATATGGGAAAAAAATATCAATTATAGACTTAACATCATCGTTCAACAAAATCTCATGAGCGATTATTGACCTATATTCCATCGTATTAAAATCCAACTCTTCTTTAACTTTCAAACCTTCAACATCTTTTAGTCTATAAAAACCACCCAAACCCTTTCGCCCATTATACCCAGCTTGAATCATATTAGTATAAAATGGATATTTATTATAAATTTCACAAAATTTATCCTTTTTGTCTAAAGCTCCAACGAGAACCTCAGATATCATTCTCATAACATCAAGTCCTATAAGATCAAAGAGACCAAAAATACCAGTACTAGGAAACCCTAAATATTTAGAAAACACTGAATCTATATAACTAACAGAGAGCTTTTTTTCATAAGCAACCTTAAGACAAAGCTGCATCAAAAAACACCCTATCCTATTTGCAATAAATCCAGGCGTATCATTTGACCTTATTATTGTTTTTCCAAGGTTATGAGAAATAAAATCAGAAATAATTCTGACAATATCCGCATCAGTTTTTTCATCATAAATAAGCTCTAGAAGCTTCATCTGCCTTGGCGGATTAAAAAAATGCGTCAAAAGAAACCTTGGTTTAATAGATTCATCAACATATCCCTTAAGCTGATTCATAGGTAAAGTCGATGTATTAGAACTCAGAATAGCTTTCGGAGAAATATATGGAGCAATTTTTTTGTAAAGCCCAGCCTTAGCTTCAGGCCTTTCCACTATAACTTCTACAACCCAATCACATGAAGAAATTAGATCTAAATCATCCTCTAAATTTCCAACTCTAAT
>JBEAVG010000017.1:0-5533 GCA_041161045.1 Pseudomonadota bacterium | reverse complement strand
ATAATAAAATCTAATATCTATTTTTATATGCACTATAAAATAAATATTAAGAATTGTCAATAATTTTGTAATAGACCTGTTAAAATTGAAACTATGCGAATTCATTAATACAGAAATTAGTTTTATGTGCTAAATGCTTACAGAGGCGATTTGGCACATACGACTATATAGTACGTGAGCATCGCAGATACACGAAATCAACAACGCAGACAATAATTTTCACGAGAGAGGCCTCACTTAGTAGACTGTATAGCCCCTATCAACTTGCTAAAATCAGACACTGAAGAAAATTCCTGATATACTGAAGCAAAACGTATATAAGCTACATGATCGGTTGCTGCGAGTTCAGACATTATCATTTCACCAATTTTTTTTGATGGAATCTCTTTGTCGTATAAGCTTTCTATGCGCTGGACTATATTATCCACCATTTGTTTGATTTTTTTCTCTGAAACAGGCCTTTTTCGCATTGCTGTATCTATTGATTTAGCAATTTTACTAGGGTCAAATTTTTTTGTTACTCCAGACCTTTTTATAACAAAAAGCTCTCTAAGATGGGTTTTTTCTAATGTTGTGAATCGTTGTTTGCATTTTGAACAATAACGCCTCCGCCTAACCTGTCCACCAGACTCGATGACTCTTGAATCTTTGACTTCTGTATCATGATTTTCACAAAATGGACATTTCATATTTGTATAGCGAAATTCTTTATATAATGGCTTTTACAACCATATGTCATACCATTTATTATGGTATGACATTACAATCACTGCTCGGAATTACCGCCAGTATTGTTCTTACTTGCAGATCCTAAAAATGTCCGTAATTTCTTTGATCTGCTAGGATGAGCTAACTTACGAAGAGCTTTACCTTCTATCTGACGTATCCTTTCTCTGGTGACATTAAATTGATGCCCTACTTCTTCAAGTGTATGGTCTGTATACATACCAATACCAAATCTCATACGAAGAACCCTTTCCTCTCTTGGAGTCAAAGTAGAAAGTATACGAGTCGTAACTTCTCTTAAATTTGATTGAATGGTTGCATCAATAGGCAGAAGAACGTTTTTATCCTCAATAAAATCACCTAGATAACTACCATCTTCATCCCCAACAGGATTATCTAAACTCACTGGCTCCTTAGCTATTTTCATTACTTTACGGACTTTATCAATAGGCATAGAAAGCCTTTCAGCGATTTCTGCGGGAGTCGGGTCATATCCTTGCTCATTTGACATTTGACGAGATGTACGAATTATCTTATTAATAGTCTCAATCATATGTACAGGAATACGTATAGTTCTTGCCTGATCAGCAATGGAACGTGTAATTGCTTGCCTAATCCACCAAGTGGCATATGTAGAAAACTTATATCCTCTACGATACTCAAACTTATCAACAGCCTTCATTAATCCAATATTACCTTCTTGTATCAAGTCAAGGAACTGCAGTCCACGATTAGCATATTTCTTGGCGATAGAAATAACCAACCTCAAATTTGCTTCAATCATTTCTTTCTTAGCTCTAGAAGATTGCCTTTCTCCCTTTTGAATTTCAGCGACTAATCTCTTAAACTCTGATACAGGCATTCCTACTTCAAATATAATTTCCTCATGCTCACGCATTACTCGATCAAAAGTCTCCTTGTTCTCTGAAATAAAAGACTTCCATGCAGAATCTTTACTTACCTTTGTAACCCAAGCAGAATCAAGATGATGTCCTATAAAGTTATCTAGAAATGATTGTCTTTTCACACCGTGTTTCTCTGCTAATTTTAATAAATTAGACTCTGTGTGAAATATATCCTTATTAATAGTATATAATTTTTCGAGAACTAATTGAATTTTCTTGTTATTCAATCTTATATCATGAACAGCCTCTGTAAGCTCTTTTAGCATTTTGCTAAAAGTTTTATTCTCTAAAAGCTTATAATCCTTTTTAGTAGACGTATAATAATCTTTTATAAAATGCATCATATCTTGAGCTAATGAAGATATATGATCCATTTTTTCAGTTACGCTAGGCAATAATTGTGATTCTATCTCTAAAAAAGATGTAGGATCATTTGTTTCAATTTCTTCAACGGCATCATCTTGATCGGAAGATTCTTCTGAATCAGAATTGAGATCCTCTGTAGATTCTTCGATATTGCTATCATTTGTCTCTAGCTCAATCAAATCTCTAAGCATCATACGCTCATTAACAAGATCTTCATACCAATTAATTAGAGATTTTAAGAGAACTGGACTTGCGCAAAGAGAAGTAATCATTTTCTCACGACCTTCCTCAATACGCTTTGCTATCTCAACCTCTCCTTCTCTTGAAAGAAGCTCTACTCCTCCCATATCTCTAAGATAAAGTCTTACGGGATCATCTGTACCTGATACATTCTCTATCTCAGCTTCTTCCTCAAATTCTTCTTCTGAGACAGCATTTAGACGGAGTTCATCATTTTCAAAACTAATATCAAGCTTAATATCCTCAACATCATCATCTTCTATTAAGTCAACGCCAGCATCTCCAAACCTAGAGATAGTTGATTCAATATCATCTATGGATAATTTTGTATCCTCTGGCAGAGCTTTATTGAGCTCATCATAACTCACAAAACCAGAATCCTTGCCTTTTTCAATTAGATCATCTATTGAATCTTCTTTTTTCTTTTTATTTATCGGACTTTTTTTGCTCATTTACACCTATGTAATTTAAATAGCTATTGCAACTTCTCAGTTAATTCTTTTATGCTCTCTTCAATCTTGCGCATCTCATTCATATATTCCATGGATTGCTCAAAGCTTTTCTCGGTCATATCACCAAGAATGTGAGAATATTCCTCTTTTAATTTTTCATATTCATATTTTTTGAACCATAATTCCCACAGGGTCATTATATCTAATTCAGAGTTTGATAAAGACGCAGAGTCAATGAATGCAGCATCGCTTTCGCATAATATTACAAAAATGCTAGAAAATCCAGAAGTTTGCGATAATTCTCTTAACCTTTCTATAAATTTTTCTTCGCCCTCAGCATAAAGCTCTAGTATCTTATTCCTTAATTCATCGAATTGACCTGAAGAAAAATCCATATATATAAAGCTTTCATATATATTAGAAACACCTAATAACCTAGGGTTTTTGATAACCAAAGACATTAGATTATAATAAACAACCTCAAGCGAAGTGTGCGATCCTAAAGTTTTCAGGTTAGATTTTGGCTTGATGATATTTTTTTTACCTATAGACCATATTTTGTTACGAAAGTCACTATTCATATAACGCGCAAGAGATTGATTCGCGGCATTATTGGTATATTCCTTTAATCTAGACTCTAAAGACGCCTTATCCTCTGGTGAAGTTATCACCTTTCCATTGGTTTCCAAATACCATATCATTTCTGATACTGGAAGCCTTGCAGTAAAAAGTTCTTCCATCTTTTGTTTACCATACTTACGCACAAAATCATCAGGATCTAACGATCCAGGAAGAAGAACAAAAGAAGCTTTATTTTGATCCTTCATCAAAGGCAAAAGAACATTAATAACGCGTTGCATGGAACGTAAGCCAGCAGAATCGCCATCCATACAGAAAATTACTTCATCAGCTATTTTCCATAATTTTAGCAAATGTTGAGAAGTCACGGCAGTACCCAAAGTAGCTACAGTTTCAGAAAACCCAGACGTATGCATAGCAATAACATCAAGATAACCTTCTACCACAATTATACGATTCTTTTGATATGCAGCTCCAGTCGCTTTATCCTCTCCATACAAAGTTTCTGACTTTTTGAACACCAATGTCTCAGGAGAATTGAGATATTTAGGCTGTCCTTCACCTATAATACGACCACCAAAAGCTATGACTTTCCCATAAACATTTTTTATAGGAAAAATAATACGGTTTCTAAATACCGGATATACATCACCTTCTTCATTTTTTGCAACCAATCCAGCATCATAGATATTTCGCAATGTTACTTTTTTTGATTCCAAATAATTTTGTAAAACATCACCACTAGGCGCATAACCTATATCATAATCAATAATTTCCTGTTTGGTGATTTTACGCTTTTCAATATATGACTTAGCTTCTTTACTTAAATGTTCTTTGAAAAAATTACTAGCTAATGATAAAACCTTGTATATTTGCTCTGATTCTTCATACTGCCTTGCCTGCTCTACAGTAGGTTGTGGAACCGCTATACCATTATCTTCTGCAATTTTTCTTGCAGCATCATGCCTACTCATTCCTGAGGTTTCTGAAACAAACCCTATTACATCTCCATGAGCGCCGCAACCAAAGCAATGGTAGAATTTCTTATGATCATTAACCGTAAATGATGGTGTTTTTTCGTTATGAAAAGGACAAAGACCAAGATATTCCTGCCCCTTTCGTGTTAGATTTATCTTCTGCCTCACAACATCAGAAACAGTAACTTTATCTCTTAATTGCTCGAAAAAACTATATGGAATATACATAAACTTGCTATGATCTTATGATCTTATGATTTTATATCAAATTAATTCTATAATAGCTATTCAGCTCTTACTTAAAAAGCATGCATCTTTTATCAGAGGACTAATAGGTATTATCTGCCTGCATCTACTAGACTATATTCTAGTCCTTCTCTTTTTACGATATCGTATTTACGTTGAGCCACACCATTATCAAATTTTATGCGTCCAGATAATCCTTCATATACATGTCCATAATTCAGTCTTGCAATAAAAGCATCATGTTTTAAATCTTGCCCTAAAGTGCTTGCTATAACATTCCCTAAATCATATGCGAGTAAATCCATGTAACTTAAATGTCTAATGCCCAATGACTCTTTTGCTTTTAATTGAAATTGAACAAACTCGTCATTCATCACACCAGTAAACATAAGATTTATAGGATCTTCATAGGATATATAAAGTTTATTATCTCCTACCAAGGTTGTTTTTATATCAAGATTATATTTTTTTATTGCATCAAATACCCTCTTCATGACCACAGGATCATTATCTGAAAGATATAAAACAGGCTTAGTCTCAGAATCTTCTAACTCGTTAATATTATCTACAATAGAAACAATATTTTGTATTGCTAAATCTATAGATTCCACTTTATCTGTATAAAATTCGCTTTTTACTAATTTTCCACCTCCAGGGGCAACTTGATTAGCTAGTATAGCAACTATCTCACTTGAATAGCTACTAGAAGGCAGAATGGTAATATATTCTCTATGTCCTTTGGATAAAGTATAATCTATCATACGTTCCAATTGCTTCATGGGGGCATGACCAAAAACATAAACATTTTCTGAAGCCAATGCCGGGTTATTAGACAAAGTAATCATAGTCATCCCATAAGGCTTAATTAAAGGAACTATCTCTGAAGCTTCAGCTGAAAAAATTGGCCCCAAGATAATACTAGTTCCACGAGATTTCATTTTTTTTACTACAGTAGGCATACGTTCAAATTCGGCTATGTCGTAAGTCATAACCTTAACATTTCCACCTAAAGAATTCTCTATCCCCATCTCTATCATAGAAG
>JBEAVG010000007.1:0-3093 GCA_041161045.1 Pseudomonadota bacterium | reverse complement strand
AAGCTTCTGCCCTACCGGACCATTAGCGCCAGTAAGAGGCATCAACACCGCTATAGAAGTAGAAACATTTCTCACTTTATTATCAGAAGCACATGATGACAATAAACATCCAATAATAAATATACCTATGTAATGCAAAAATCTCATAATATTACCTACCTATCATTTTTTCTGGAACAACATATTTATCGAATTCCTCACCAGTAAGCTCTCCGAGCTCTATTGCAGCTTCCCTCAAAGTAATGCCATCATGATGAGCTTTTTTAGAAATCTTTGCTGCACGATCATATCCTATATGAGGGTTAAGAGCAGTGACAAGCATCAAAGAACTATCCAAGAGAGTTTTGATACGCCTCTCATTAGCCTCAGCTCCAGAAATGCAATGATCTACAAAACTATGACAAGCATCAGAAATAAGGCGAATTGATTGCAAAACATTATGTATAATAACAGGTTTAAATACATTCAACTCAAAATGTCCATTAGACCCAGCTATAGTCACAGCCATATGATTCCCAATAACTTGAGCACAGACCATAGTCATAGCTTCACATTGTGTTGGATTCACTTTTCCTGGCATAATAGATGAACCAGGTTCATTTTCAGGAAGATGTATCTCGCCTATACCACACCTAGGACCAGAGCCGAGAAGCCTTATATCGTTAGCAATTTTCATAAGGCTAACTGCAAGAACATTAACAACACCTGAAAATTCTACCAAAGCGTCATTACAAGCAAGGGCTTCAAATTTATTTGGAGCAGTGACAAAAGGCAAACCCGTGAATTGAGCAATATTTTTTGCAAAACTTTCAGCAAAACCTTTCGCACAATTAATACCTGTTCCAACAGCTGTACCACCTTGAGCCAAGTAAAATAAATGCTTTAATGCGCCATCTACCCTTTCAATTCCATAAGCTATCTGAGATGCATAACCAGAAAATTCCTGCCCTAAAGTTAAGGGAGTAGCATCTTGAAGATGAGTCCTGCCTATTTTTACTATATCATCCCATTCTTTTGACTTTTTCAACAAAGCTTCATGCATTTTTTTTAATGCAGGAATAAGGTCTTGCTTGGCTCTTAAAACAGTTGCAATATGCATAGCTGTAGGGAATGAGTCATTGCTAGATTGCCCCATATTCACATGGTCATTGGGATGAATGGGGGTCTTATCACCCATTTTAGCTCCTAAAGCCACATTGCTAAGATTTGCAATTACTTCATTAACATTCATATTGGTTTGAGTACCAGAACCAGTCTGCCAAACAACCAAAGGAAAATGTGAAGGATCTGGCGATCTTAATAATTCATCGCAAGTTATAATTATTTGTTCAGCAAGCTTAGGGTCCAATTTACCTAAATCCCTATTAGTAAGAGCAGCAGATTTTTTTAATAACACAAGAGCCTCAATTAAAGGCATAGGCATTTTTTCTACACCAATCTTAAAGTTCTCTAAAGAGCGCTGAGTTTGAGCCCCCCAATATTTAGAACTATCTACTTTTATCTCTCCAAAAGAATCTGTTTCAATTCTATGCATATTTATTATTTCCTTTTTGAAATGATATAAATTATAGCACCACGCTCTTCCTGGATATTAATATCCACATTTAAAGAATTCATCAACCGGTTTATATAATAAGCATTAACATTAGTCGCCCCAATGTCAGAACTATTATATTGTCCAGAAATTATATCATTTAAATCGCTTTTGATCTTGATATCCTTACCATTTGCCCAAACCTCAAGCATAAATTTTCCTCCATCATTTTTGGATGAGCTAACTTTGATATTACCCCCATAAATCAATGATGACTTAGCCAATGCTATCACACAAAGTAAAAGCTTTCCTAGATTTACATCTATTGCCCCGTCTGGTTGGGAAGAGTTGGGAATTAAAAAATCCATAGAAATATTAGATCCGAGAAGCATATCTGTACATATCTCCTTTATCTGAGATATATCTGCATCTCCTTCATATTTTGCTATCCCGTAAGCATTTCTAAGAAATTTCAATGTTGCATTAGCTTGTTTTGAACTTACTTTCACAAGATCCATAGCCTTAGACCTTACTTCTGATTCATTAGATTCTAAAAACTCTATGCCATTATATATAGCACCCAAAGCACCAGCCAAATCATGGCAAAAACGAGCGGTAATATACTGCACAAACTCTAAATCTTTTATCATAAAACCTCATAATCATTTAAGGGCGAATGGTACTACGAACCTATGTAAAATAGCAAAACAAAGATGATAATGTCATAAAAAAAGATACAAGAAGTAATCGAAAAACACTAAAGTTTAAGATGGTGGAGATGAAGGGAATTGAACCCCCGACCCTCTGCGTGCAAAGCAGATGCTCTACCCCTGAGCTACATCCCCATCTTAATTAGGAATACTACAATAAAGTGAACTTTTTATACTCTAAACAATCCATTTAGTCAATTGGATTTTTAGCAGAAATGCTTTTTAATTGGCAAAAACAATATCTTATCAACTTTTAATACGCGCATATATATCAAAATCCACCATTTTTCCTAGCAGCATATCAAATTTTTGCATTGTGCCTTCTTTTTTAAACCCGAATCTTTCAGCCAGTTTACGAGACCTGTCATTATGAGTAGCAATATTTGCTTGAACTCTAGACAACTGAAGCACTCTATCAGTAAAATCCAACGCTCCAGCTATAGCCTCTTTCGCATAACCATTATTCCAGTGATTATAGTCTATATCATAACTTATATTAGCCTTGCGTTGCAAAAATTTAAGCATTGTCAAACCCAAAGTGCCTATTATCTTATCTGTTCGCAAATCTGCAATAGCCCAACTCACACCAATCTGATTCTCGAAATTAGAACGATAATATCTCAGATCAGACATCGCTATAGCTACAGAATTTGGCACACAATCATTTGGCACGAAAGCCTTCACGTCTGGATTGTTTATATAATTGTAATAAGCCTCAGCATCAGAATCTCTCATTTCTCTTAATCTTATGCGCGCGAGCTCTATAGTAGGGAAAGAAGAAAATATTTTTTGATAATTGGGTTGTATTAACATCCTCTGCAACTCACCTTAGTAGTATTTATTATTATG
>JBEAVG010000003.1:0-6549 GCA_041161045.1 Pseudomonadota bacterium | reverse complement strand
TCTAAAATTGAAATAAATCCTGATCTTTCTTCAGAAGAGAAAAATTTAATATGCGCGCTTCAATCTTTATTATATGCAAAAGCTGCTCAAGGTAATGTTGTAACATCTGTACAAGGTGCTAATCCTGATAGTTTTTTTCGTACTACAGAAATTTACTCTATAATGAATAATCCTAAAATTACTGCAATACAGATTATGTCGGAAGATATGGTAGAAGCCAGTAAAAGGCCTGATGGTATAGGTACAAGAACATTAGGCCCTCCATTAGATAAAAAAATTGCCTATCATATGTTAAGAAAACAATGGATGGATAGCGCAATAGAAAAATATGAAATGGCTCAACAAAATCTTTTAGATGCTTCAGATGCTCAAAAGCCTTTATGTACTAGTGCATTTACTTCTGCATATGAAGCTTTGCGTAAAGAGCAAGAAATCGCTAAATATATGTATAATGAGCCTTCTCCTTTCTCTAAAAAAGGTTTTTATGATAAAGATTTAGCTCCCGAATATGATGCAGAAGATAGAAAGCAAGAGACTGAAAGAATTGTTAAAATTCAGAAAATATTGGATAAAACTGCACCATATATCATGACAAATTTAGAGGATGAAAGAAAAGTTTCTGAGGATAAAATTCAAAATTATGTGACTGAGCTAAATAAAAAAGAAATGGGTGATGTAGATAAGATATTGATCGTTTCTAAAACAATAATAGAAAGCATGAATAAAGAATATGCTAAAGATTTGGAAAAAATTGGAAAAGCAATTGATAGTTGCGAGGGGTGCAAAACGCAGGAAGATGTAAAAAGTAAAATCAAATTATTGGAAAAAAGTTATAAAGTGAGGGAAACCTTGAAGAAATCTCAAACTATGGATACACCTACATCTACACCTACACATACACCTACAAGAAAACAAACAATAAGGCAAAATACTATTTAATAGATATTTTAGATTATGCCACGTTTAGTTATTAACATTTCTTTATAAAAGAGTTAAATAAATTCTTAAATTCATCTTTTGTTTTATGATAATATAAAATATAGTACTTTAGAAATTAATCATAAAGAAATCCATGCTGCTACGTTCTGGGATAATTATTGCTTTGTTTACCTTGTTGTCTCGTATATTTGGGCTTTTTAGAGAGCTGTTTATTGCTGTTACTTTCGGCACAAGCGCTAGTGCGGATGCTGTGAATGTGGCATTTAAATTACCAAATCTTTTTAGGCGTATTTTTGGGGAAGGGGCTTTGGCTTCGATTTTTGTTCCTATGTTTAGTGAAAAGCTCACGCATTCGGAATTAGTAGCCGAGAAGTTTGCTAGCAAGGTGTTTTTCCTTCTTATGGTTATTTTGTTTGTATTTACAGCTATATTTCAATATTTCATGCCTGAGCTTATGTTTTTGATAGCTCCTGGTTTCCATAATAATCCAGAAAAATTTGAGCTTACGGTGCTTTTGTGTCGTATTACTATGCCATATTTACTCTTTATTTCGTTAGTAGCATTGGTTGGCGGTATGCTAAATTCCATAGGGAGATTCGCTGCGTTTGCTGCTGTTCCGGTTGTGATGAATATTGTTATCATTTCTGGTACTATATTGATACAGAATTACATTATCTCAAGTCACGCTATAGCTTGGTCTGTATTCCTAGCAGGTATTTTGCAGCTTGCCTTTATGTTTATTTGTCTTTATAGGACGCATCTTCGAATCAAAAAACCTCATTTGGTTCATGATGATCCAGATATAAAAAAACTGCTAAAATTAATGTTGCCTGCAACTATTAGCTCGGGTGTTACGCAGGTTAACCTTTTTATTTCACAATCTATTGCTAGCTTTATTCCTGGTGCTGTATCTATTCTTTCTTATGCTGATAGAGTGTATCAGGTGCCTATGTCTATTATAGGCGTGACATTTGGTACCGTTCTTCTTCCTACTCTTTCTAAATTATATAAATCTGGTGATATTGAGAAGGCTACAGAGACTCAGAATAATGCAATTAAGCTTGGTATTGCTTTGTCTATACCATTTTCTGTTGCAATGGTAGTTCTTGCTGTGCCTATAATAAGGGTGATATATGAGCATGGTGCGTTTAATTCATCTGATACTATAAATACGGCATATACGATAGCTGCTTTTGGTTTTGGTGTTCCAGCATTTATTCTAGGTAAAATTCTTATGCCTATTTTTTATGCCAATCAAAATCCTCAAATAGTTATGAGGATTACTATCTATACTATAGTTACGAATATAGTGCTTAATGTGATTCTTATGTATCCATTTAAATATGTTGGTATTGCTTTAGGCTCTTCTATTGCTGCTTGGTATAATGTGTATTTGTTCCTAAAATACGCTAAAAAAAATCAGTATTTTACCATGGATTCGTATCTAACTAGCGTTATAAGAAAAATTTCTATAGGTGGAGCTATTGCTGCTCTATTAATGATTGGATCATATCAAATATTTTCTTTTTTGCATGAAGGGGTATTGCTGCAAATAATTCAACTATTTTTAGCGTTAATATGCGGTTTTGGTGCTTATTTGTGGTTAATGATGCATTATAAAATATTAGATCTTACTGTGTTAAAGGGATTGATGAAAAAATGACAGAAGATAGGTGCGATTCAAATGTACAAGATTTGCTAAAAACTATAGCTCTAATAGCTATGATAGTAGATCATTTAGGTATGTATATTTTTATTGATTTGCTAGAGTTTAGGGCTATAGGAAGATTCGCCTTTCCGGTATTTGCTTTTTTTGCAGGATATAATTTTTATGGCAAAATGAGGCATATAATCTGGATTTTTGGGCTCTTTTTAATTATATCTAGTATCTATATTTATGGCCTATTTCAGAATAATATTCTTATTTCTATAGCGCTCGGACAGCTTTATTTGTCATATTTTGGTCTTGCGATTCTAAAAAATGAGTGGATGTTTTTTAGACATTTTTGCGCTATGTTAATTTTTACGTTCTTTACATATTTGCTGACTGATTACGGAACTCTTACAATAGTTTTTATGATGGCAGGATTATATGCAGCTCATAAGTCTCAAGATCTTGGATATTTTGTTTTAGCAATTCTTTCATTCATATTATTTGAGCAATATAACCATCCATGGCTTTTTAATAAATTTTCTTTGGCTCTGACAACTACAGTAGTTATTATAAACGCAGGCCTATGTATATCTCTTACTTCATATAGGGATAGGATATTTTTTCCACTTAGATTTATTTCTAGAAATAGTTTGTATATTTACGCTATTAGCACAGTTTGGATTTGGATGATGGTTTGAGTAAATGTCAAAATTATAAAATCTTCTGTTTTTAGAATATGTAACCTAAGGCTGTTTCAGACAAGATTGATGTTCAAAATTCATTAGTCTCTCGTGAAAAATGTCGATTAGGGCAGAGGGTTTCGCGTCCTGCGCTCCTCAAATATCACTTATATGTTGCGGTGCTCGGACTGCTCATCTCCTACTACTCGTCTATTTTTGACAGAGAGACAGCAAATTTTCCCCTAGTATTTTTAATTTTTAAGTTATTCTACTAGGGGAAATTTACTTTAGTCTTAAACATAAAAACCTTATCAAATCGCCTCTGTGAGCATTTGGCACATAAGACTCATTACTGAAAAATTGATAAAAGATAATTTTAGACTATTTTCATATTTGCATCACATATTGTGCAATTCAAGATAACTACCTGTCGCTAAGGCAAGAGACAATGCCTCGGAGCGTTTGCATCTCATTGTGAGAAAGTTTATCAACTCTCATGAATAAGTTTCTGATATTCTGGGACATCTGTGGATATTTTTCTGGGATTTTGAAGAAGTTTCTTTTATCAAGCTCAGTAAATAAATGCTCAAAAAAATATTCCAATTCTTCCATAGTGCATAGTTTCTGTTCGTTGGAGAGATCTGTGCGATTCTGGGATTTAAATAGCGAATGGCCTATTACTGCAACAGAGTGAGCTATGTTAAGTGAGCTGAATTCAGGTGTGGTTTCTATTGTTAAGATAGAGTTGGCATAGGATATTTCTTCATTTGTAAGTCCGCAATTTTCACGACCAAACATTATACCTGTTTTTATTTTCCTAGGATATTTGTTTGCTAAATCTTTTGCAGTTACGTAATTTTTATTCATATCACGCATTTGCCCTGTGGTTGCGTATAAATATTCCAGATCTTTAATTGCTTCTGGAAGGTTATTATATATTTTTGCTTTTTGTATTATATCTATAGCACCTACGGACATTGAATCTGCTTTGGGATTAGGCCAACCGTCGCGTGGATTTATTATGCGCATTTCTTCCAAGTCAAAGTTTTTCATAGCTCTTGCAGCTGCGCCAATATTTTCACCAAGCTGAGGTGCTACTAGTATTATTATAGGTTTCATATCCTGACCTTTACATATTCTCCAGGAGCTGGTGATATGGTGTTCAAAAATGCATATTTTTTTTCTTCTACTAACTCATTGTTAGAAGATTTGTCTTTCCACCATTCAAGCCAACAACTCCACCAAGATCCTTTTACTTCGATGGCAGTATCCATGAACTGCTCTGGGGTAGAGGAAATATCGCCATTTATAAAATATGAATATTTTCTATGAGATGGAGGGTTTACAATACCTGCTACATGACCTGATGTTGCAACGCACAATGTTTTGTTTCCGCCTACTGCTTGCATTCCTTTAAATATAGGTTTCCATAAAGTTATATGATCCTCTCTACAAGCTAGAAAAAAGCTTGGAGACTTTATGTTTTTTAGGCTTATCTTTTCTCCCAATATGCTAATTTCATTAGGTATAACAAGTTGATTCTTTATATAAAATTTTTCCATGTAAGTATAAAACATTTTGGCTGGAAGATTTGTTGGATCTGAGTTCCAATATAATATATCGAATGGTAGTGGACGCTTTCCTAAAAGGTAATTGTTTACAAAGAAAGACCAAATAAGATCATTTGCTCGAAGTAAGCTAAAGCTATGGGCTAAATATTTCCCATCAAAATATCCCTTGTGATCTATATCTTCCTTTAATGCGTTTAGGGTATCATTATTGACAAATAGGCCTATGTCTCCTGGGTCTGAAAAATCAAGTAGAGTTGCAAGGAATGCTGAAGAGTCTATTCTTGAATTGCCTTTGGCTTCTAATAGGCTCATCGCCGCTGCAAGGATTGTACCACCTATGCAATATCCTATGCATGATACTTTTTTGTAGTCTAGATTTTGGCATATATATTCTGTAGTGTCTAAGACTCCTAGTTTTATATAATCTTCTAAATCCATATCTGAAAGGTGTTTGTCTGGATTAACCCAGGAAACCATAAATACTTGAAAGTTATTGTCTACAAGCCATTTTACAAGTGAATTTTCTGGTGAGAGATCTAGGATATAGTATTTATTTATACATGGTGGGACTATTAAAATAGGGATAGAATGCATTTTGGATTTTGGTTCGTAAGCAATGAGTTGCATGAGCTCATTTTGCATGACAATCTTACCAGGGGTAGAAGCTATATTATTTCCAAGTTTGAAGAACATTTTGTCAGTAGTTTGTATATCAAAAAGATTGTCTGAATTTTTTAGATCTTGGATGAAATTATCCATTCCTTGAGCAATGTTTTTCCAACCACTATTCGCTGATTCTCTTAGCACTTCTGGATTTGAAAAAAGAAAATTAGATGGACAAAAGGCGTTTGTAAATTGATTGGCTAAAAAATCAGTCATACGTTGTGTTTGTGGCTCTAGGCCTAGACTAGATACGTGTTTGCGTACTAGGGTGGAGGACATCAAATAAAACTGTTTTATAAAATCAAAATATATGTTCTCATTCCAGGCTTCGTCTTTAAATCTTTTATCGCCTTTTTGTGGCGTAAACATTGATGGTACAGATTCTCCTATGAATTTCATAAAAGTATTTATAAGAAGTGCAGAAAATTGCTCAGAATATTCCATATTAAGGCGTGCAAATTGCTCCGGTTTTTCCTGCATTTTGGTAATAATTGAACTAACTATGAGTTGCATCTTATCTTTGCAAATCATAGGCGTAATATTGCCTGGAAATTTATGATTCATCATTGCAGAGAGAATTTCCTGATATTTCGTGGTAATATTTTGCAAGTTATGAATAACGTCTTCTTGGTTCATTCTATTATCTCTTTAGAGTATGCCAAGCGTATTGAATTATTATGTGGTTGTCAAGTAGCCTGAGGGGTGATATGCTGTACAAGATTATTATCTAATGTGGTTTTTAGTGCGATTTCCACGAAAGCAAAATATAGATCATAAAGCAATATAACAATGAAAATAAAAATACATAAAAAAGAAGATTTTGACTCAATGCGCAAGGCAGGAAGTCTTGCAGCTCAGGTATTGGATTATATTACTGATTATGTAAAACCCGGTGTTAGTACGAATAAGCTGAATGATTTGTGTCATGATTTTATAGTAAAAAATAATGCAATTCCAGCTCCTCTTAATTATAAGGGCTTTCCAAAGTCTATTTGCACTTCTATTAATCACGTGGTATGTCATGGAATACCTAATGATAAAC
>JBEAVG010000001.1:0-2535 GCA_041161045.1 Pseudomonadota bacterium | reverse complement strand
GCGTACATATAGTACGTGAGCATCGCAGATACACGAAATCAACAACGCAGACAATAATTTTCACGAGAGACTATTTGTGTAATTTTAAAAATGCTATTATATCCGCAATCTCTTGAGCTTTTGATATTCCTGCGAATGACATTTTTGTACCCGGAATAAAAGCGCTAGGTTTATGTAGGAAATGGAATAAATCTTCCTCTGTCCATGTTCCACCTTTTGCCATTAAAGCATCTGAGTATTTATAAGCTGGATGAGCACCTTTTTTTGCGCCAACAACAGCCCATAAATTTGGACCTACTTTATTTGGCCCTCCTTCTTCAAAGCTATGACAAGATAAGCATTTTTTTGCAACATTTTCTCCTGTTTGCGCATTCGCAGCTTGCATTAATGCTGGAATATCTACTTTTTCTTCTGGAGCGGGTTGTGCAACAGAATCAGAATCATTTGGAGCTACGGCTACTTGATAACCTCTTTGTTTAGGGGACAGGGATGGCTTGTATAATATATCGACTAAATTAACAGATATAGCTGCGACAAGGCTTGCGAGAAGTACAGCCCCAGCAATTTTATTAACCTCAAAACCAGACATTATAACCCCTTTCCTTTTAAACTCATGTAGAAGATATCAGTATTTTAGTTGAGAATCCAAGAAATTTTCAGCTATTAGCTACAAAATTTTTGAATGCCCTAAATGTGTGCCACTTGTTAAATTTCGCATTAACAATTCTATCGCGACCAGCAAGTTCTACTTTAACTGTTTTTGCATAAGCTAATCTTTCCAAATCTTTCCTTGATATTTTAAATAGAATTTCTTCCTCAGTTAAACCAGTTTCAAGGCTATAACTTATGAATACTGGGTCTTTAATAGGATGCAGGACTATTATTTCTTCTTCATCTATAAGAAATTTGATAGTACTTTGCATACCATTGAACTGAGAAACATAACCATTAGGATTAGCCCATCTTACTTTTAATATATCACTCTTCTCTCCTTTATCATTTGATGCAGCAAGCAAAAAATCGAAACTAGAACCCTTCGTATTAGAAAAAGTAAGATATATCCTATCTGATTCAGAACTGGATTTAGTAAGACTTCTGTTATATGCAGTATTAGTTTCAATTGAATAACAAGATGTTAGAAAAATTGGTAAAAGAAGAAAGATATAGCGCAGCATAAACTAACACTCATAATAATTTTAATTTTATATGGACGAGTATAACAACTATCCAATCAATATTCAAGAGAGTAAAAATGCGAAAATTTTCTTAGTTTATGGCGGATAGGGTGGGATTCGAACCCACGGTACAGTTGCCTGCACGCCGGTTTTCAAGACCGGTTCCTTAAACCACTCGGACACCTATCCAAGAATTGGTATATCAGATTAGAAAGACTTGCGCAAGTTTTTAATGCTTGACTTTTGTTACAAAATCGTGTATATATCTTTACTAATTCTTGTTAAAAACATATCATAATGTCAAACGAACAAATGCCACAAGCACATAGATTAGCCGAATTAGATACAAAACATAAAAGCACCAATCCAATCTATGATTTGAGCAATATCACAGAAACAGAAGAACTTACTCAAAAGTTGCGTAAAATGACAGAATCTCAGCAAGCAATAACATTTATTGATCTTAGTGGGAGCACAGCAGCTGCATTTTGTATTCCTCAAATAGTAACAGCAGTATCAAAAATAAAAACTATAACCAGTATAAATCTAAGCAGCTGTGGTATTAAAAAAGAAGAAGCTTTAACTCTAATGACAGAGCTACGAAATTCTCACTCTAACCATAAAGTTAAGCAACTTGACCTAAGTCATAATAAAATCATAGGCTTCCATTTTCTTACTACATTCCTAGAAAAAGCATGCGGATTTTTAATAAACATAGATCTCAGTCATAATGGAATTATGGTGGAATATGAAGAAAGCTCAGTTGCTCCATTACATGGTATAATGAGATTTGGCAGCATAAAAAACCTCATTTTAGATAATAACAACATAAGCTCATTTATTGCCGAAAAAATAAAAACAGGATTTCAAGCTGATAGCAGAAAGACTTATGGCATATTAAGCATTAAGCATCAAGGCCAAGAATTGGATCTAAAATTTGATGATATTAATTTCAAACATGATACATATTTAGATAGAGAAATAGGAGACGAAGCTATACCTGTTATAACTGGCAATATAACATCTGGAATGGAAGATCTGGATTAAGATTATTTTGTATTATAAGGCGGGAAAAGCAACCCCTTAGGAGAAAGAGTAAAAATTTCAAAACCTGTAGAAGTAACGCCTATAGTATGCTCGAATTGAGCGGAAAGTTCTTTATCTCTTGTTGTTACAGTCCAGCCATCTAGCCCACTAAGTATTGTGTCATGCTTTCCGGCATTTACCATAGGCTCAATTGTGAAGAACATCCCCTCCTCTATAATCGCACCGCTACCCTTTTTCCCATAATGAAGGACACTTGGTTCATCATGAAAAACTCTACCTATACCATGACCAGTATAATCACGCACAATAGAAT
>JBEAVG010000119.1:0-6128 GCA_041161045.1 Pseudomonadota bacterium | reverse complement strand
TGGATATTATGTAGCTAATATTTCTGTGGGCCTTGGTCTTCACAGACTTTGGGCTCATGGGGCCTATAAAGCCAACAAATATGTTGAGTTTATCCTTGCTCTTTTTGCTGCCGGAACATTGCAAGGTCCTGCTCTTGTTTGGGCTTCTGACCATTACAAACATCACACATTTACAGATAAAGAAGGAGATCCTCATTCTCCATTAAAATATAAAAGCAAATGGAAAGGATTTTTTTGGTCTCATATAGGTTGGATGATATATGGTAATGGGCCTTCAAAGCAAATCGACAAAATAACTATGAAAAAACTTGGAAGCAACAAAATACTTCGTTGGCAGATGAAGTATTATTGGCAAATTGCAGCATTTATGAACACAATTCTTCCAATATGTGTGGGGTATTTGTTCCTACCAAATCTTCAAGGTATTCTTGCTGGATTCGTATTTATAGGTATTGCCAGGGCTCTGCAACAAGAAATGACCTTTTGCGTAAATTCTGCATGCCATTTCTTGGGTTCTAAAAAATATGCCAATAGCACTGCTGGAGATATATGGTGGATGTTTGTGTTTCTTTTAGGAGAAAATTGGCACAATTTTCATCATGCTTTTGCTAATGACTATAGAAATGGTGTAAAGTGGTATCATTTTGATGTTCATAAATGGCTTATAGCTATCCTTGAAAAATTGGGTTTGGCTACAAATTTAATACGCACTCCGGAAGTACGTATTCAAGCTAAAATAGCTGCAACTATCCAAGAAAGTGCTGCAAATGCTAGGCATAATCTCTCTTTGATTGAAACTGCTGCTATAGCTATTGCCAATGCAGCTCAAGAAAGAATTGCCCAGGCTGAGAAATCTGCAGAGCAATTTGCTGTGAAGGCTCGAAATGCTGTTATTGAATTGCACGAAAAAGCCACTGGTCTAGCTCAGCATGCTCGGGAATTGATAGAGTCAGAAAAATTGTCTCAAAAAATTTCTATTGAATATAAGAAAAAACTGAAAAAAATGCAGAATATGGCTAAAGATTTAAATCTGACATTGCCGCAGTTTAACATACTTTAGAATTAAAATGATTAAAATACGGTACTTGTCTGAATGCGAATCACATATTCCAGAAATAGCTAGAATATGGGTTAATTCTATTGGTAAAAAATGGAGACCAGGCGTCTCTCAAGAATCCATAGAATCACGTTTAAGGGAAGGCCTCCATAGCGATTCTTTACCTCTTGCATATGTTGCTTTAGATAATGAAACCCCGGTTGGTATATGTAGGTTACTTTCTAACGATCTGCAATCAAGACCAAAATTATTTCCTTGGCTTGGATCATTATGCGTTGATGAAAATTATCGCAAACGTGGTATTGGTAAGCTTCTTATGCAAGTTGTTCAAAATAAAGCTAAGGAGATGGGTTTCCGTACTATATATCTTTTTACTTTTGATGAAGCTTTAGTTCAGTGGTACGAATCGATGAATTGGCGAGAAGTTGAAAAAGCCGATTTTGAAGGCACTCCTATAACTATTATGTCGTTAAAGCTGACTTTCTAACTGTTCTCTCGTAAAAACGCTAGGGCTAGGGTGTCGTGTCCTTAAGCTTCTCGGACTGCTCATCTCCTACTACTCGACCTATAAAACATTACAAATTCATCTTATACGCCAACTTTATGTATGGTCTGCATCTTGTTTAGGGCTATCTCCCATTGTCATAGTAAAAGAATCTGGGGATGGCGATGTGTCAGTTGAATTCAATTCATCATTAGTTGTTGATAATTCGCAACCAGAAGAAGACTCTCTACCAGAAGCAGTGCTCTCATTTTCTATAGTGTTAAATTCCAATAATATTTTTTGTCTTTCGGATATGAAATGAGCATGTAAAGGGTTTTGAGGATTAATAGTTTTTAGTAATATGTTGCAAACTTTGTGAGCTTCATTTAAGCTTTCATAATCGTTGAATATGTGTCCTTTCTTTTTGTATGATGTAAATAAGTTAACCAAAGCTAAGAATTTGGCGTTTTTGTCATTAAAAACTAAAGCTGCATTAGCAAACTCTATTGCTTGATCATATGACTTCAAAGCGTTATAAGCTGTAGCGGTATTAGCCAGAGACTCAGCGCCGATTTGTTGATATGACTTGATGCGTTCTTGAAAAACATTAGACATTTCTTGTTTATATTCTTCTGAGATAGAGAATTTTAAATTTTGCCAAATGCTCAATAATTCTATTAGATTTGAATATAAAGCGCTTTGTCTCGAAGAATATTCTACCGCATCATTATATTGATCGGATGCAATATCATATAATTCTAAATTCGCAGCTCCTAAGTGAAGATATATATTTCCTAAGTTGGCATACCAAGAAGCTTGATCTTTAGGGGTTTCAAGAATTTGCTCTGATGCAAATTCGGCAAGATCATATCTTCCGGTTTTGCAATATAGAAAACTAATTTGCTCCCGCAGCTCATCTGAGTAATTGATTTTTAATATGTCTTTTGCCATCGTTGTAAGATACTCAGCATAGGGATAATTATTTAATTTTATACTTAATTTTATTCCTTCTATAAGAGTATCTTTGTCTGTAGGAATTACAGAAATAACCTTATGCCATAATATAAAAGCTTCTTGTAGTTTATTATCAGTTATTAATTCACGTACATTGTTTAGGGTTATATATGCGTTTATCTTATCATATATTGTTGTACTTGTTAGTGTTGTGATAATCTTCTGAAGATATTCTTCTAAAGCAGTATTGGGGTCTCTTTCTTCAGTATACTCAATATTGATTCTAAAAATACTTTTTGTGTATTCAGCTAGTTGCAATAGGTTTTCATCTTGAGTTTTATAAGCGCAATATAAAAAATGCAAGTAATATTCTGGTTTTTTAGGATTGATTGAGATAAGGTGCTTTAGTAAATTTTTGGAGTCTTCAAAATTTTCTTTTTGTATATGTGTAAGTGACAAAGTGTACAATGCTTCCTCAGATTTATTATCTAAGCTCAAAACATTTTGAGCTAAAGATTCCGCAATATCAAAATCTCCTAACTCTAAGGAGATTTTGCTTAAAATTGCCGTTATTTCAATGTTTTCAGGCTCTATTTTTAGGCCTTTTTCTGCAAAAGATTTAGCGGATTGTCGGTGATTATATGTCATTAACTGATGTGCTATAGATTGAAATATAACGCTATCTGAAGGTTTTGCATTAGAGGTAGCCTTATTAAACTCTACAATTGCCTCTAGTAAATTATTTTGCTTAAGAAAGATTATACCTCGTTCTAAATATATATCAGAAATATTTGAAGGGTTACTTTCTAAATATTTGCCTAGTGCCCATAATGCTTTATCATATTGCCCCAAATTAATACAGGTTTGGGCATATATATTTATCAAAGCTGTATTTTCCGGTTCAATAGAAAATCCTAAATGTAGAATATTTACAGCTTTAGCATATTCTTTTAATTCAAAAAATGATGTAGCTAAAAATTCAATGGCCTTAATATTTTGTGGATCTTGCAACAATACTTCTGTGGCATTAAGTGCGGCATCATAGTATTTCCCGGATTTAAGAGAGCATTCTGATATCTTCAGCATTACATTAGTATCAGTGTGTTTTGAAGAATATAGGTTATAACATATCAAAGCATCACTATAATTTTTTATATTATAATAAGCTTCAGCTAAATTGAAGCTATAGGAATGGTCAGATTCAGGGCATGTATTGCATTTTCTATACCATGTTATAGAGTCTTCCCATTGCCCTAGTTTGAAGTGTAAGTCTGCTATTTGTCTAAATAAAATATAATTCTCGTCAGAGTCTTTAACTATAGACTTAAGAAGCTCCAAGTTAGCTAGATCAAAGTTGATTAAGTTCTCAGGATTTTCTGGATCGAGTTTAAGAAGTGTCAATGAAACATCTAAAGCATCTTCATACATTCCTAATTGAGAATATATAGATAAAACTGATTTTAAATTTTCTGGATCATAAGGGTCTTGTGCAATCTTAAGTGCCAAAGTGTTTTGTAGCTCAATTAACTTATCATTTGTTTCTGTTTCTCCTAGCATCCTAATCTCCTAACTTCGTCAAAAATCGTTGATATTTTTAAATAACGAAAATAATACACAATCTTTATTAAGAAATCAATAAGAATTTTTAATAATTTATTTATAGCCAATGTATTATAGCTTGCGTTTAGGGTGTGCTATAGGATTGTTATGTATATATTTTAGTAAGAAACCTATAACATTAATACTGCTATCGATAGAATGATGTCTTTTTGCAATATGTGGTCTGAGCTTGGTTGTATGAGGGGTTCCGGGTTATTTTGAAAAAATCTCGCAATTTTTTAAACCTTAGGTATATTTTTCTCTTGACTCGCACAACTTTTGGTTATACTTTAGTCTGAGTAGGCGCTCTACATCCCATTTTATGTGCATCCTCCTAGTTGGGTTGTAAAGTGTTTACATATAGAAGACCGTAGGTAGCTTTTTTTCGTGGTGTGGGTTCAAAGCAGAAAGCTATCTTGGTCTTCGACAATATATATTTTTATAAAAGTTATTTTGCGGAGTCAATATAAATGCCTCATTTGCACTCAATTATATAAGACTTGACTAAGTAATTTTAATCTGCGATTTTTAGTTGTTGGTAATATCAAATACAGCTTTTTATATATGAATGTTGGAGCATTAAGGAATTTAGCGGCAGCTAATTTAGCGAGTCTTTTTGTAAAGAAGCGTCCAAAGCTGATATATTTATCAGGCTTGTGTTTTTTTATATTGGTTGCATTTGTTTCATTCGCAGTAAGTAGGTTTGTGAATGACACCTTGTCCATCTCGTTGCAAGAGCCTAGTGAGGCATTAGACCAACAGACCAAGGTCGAGTTATTTGTCCGAAAGGGTGATACTTTATCCAAGATATTATATTCTCAAAATATATCTCCTATTGATGTTGATAATATATTAGAGGCAGTAAAAAAATTCAATCCTTCATTAACACTTCAGCTAGGGCAAAAAATATCTTTTGATTACGAGATGTCCACTCAGGATATAGATGAGGATGATTTGGTGATAGAGACTCCAACAATAAAAAGGATATCTATATCTTTAGATAAAACTCGTTCTGTAGAGATTCTAAGGACTATCAATGGTTTTTCTGTGCAAAATCTTCAAATTCCACTAAGAAAAATCTGGCGTAGAAGTTCCGCAGTTGTAAATAGCAGCTTTGTTGCTGCAGCCAGGTCTATGGGAGTTTCAAGTAATAACGTACTAGACCTAGTAAATATATACAGTCATCAGATAGATTTTCAAAGGCAGGTGCAACCAGGAGATAAACTTGACCTTATCGTAGAAAAATTTGTGACAGAAGATGGTCAATTTTCTCATTATGGTAAGGTTGTTTTTGCGTCCCTTAATCTTTCTGGTAAAGAGCATAAAATATATAGATATAGTAATGACACAAAAGATTCTACCCAATATTTTACAGAAGAAGGGAAAAGTGTGAAAAGAAATCTTTTAAGAACGCCGATCGGGGTTGCTAAGATTTCATCGCATTTTGGCAAAAGAAAACATCCTATTCTTGGATATACCAAAATGCACAAAGGTGTAGACTTTTTTGCTCCTAAGGGGACGCCTATATATGCTGCGGGTAATGGCGTGATTACTGATATAGGTTGGAAAAATGGTTTTGGAAACTACATACAGATACGTCACAGTGGCACTCTTTCAACTGCATATGGGCATGCGAATGCTTTTGCTAAGGGGTTAAAGCGTGGTAGCGCTGTGAAGCAGGGGCAAGTAATAGCGTATGTTGGTCAAACCGGTAGAGCGACTGGTCCTCATCTACATTACGAGGTAAAAATTAATGGTCAACAGGTTAATCCTCTCTCAATTAAAACTTCTCCTGGTGTTGAATTATCTGGTAAGAAATTGTTAGAATTTGCTTCATTCAAATCTAAGATTCGTAAAATTCATACAGAATTAGGTTCTGTACAAGAGCTCCCTATTAGCGAGGGAGTTTGATCTAAATCTTCTCCTATGAAAATGTCGATTATTGGCGTTGATATCGAGTCCTATGCTCCTCGGACTACTCATCATAGGATTTGCGACTAGCGCCTAGGATCATTTAATCTGGGATTGGGTATT
>JBEAVG010000087.1:0-3301 GCA_041161045.1 Pseudomonadota bacterium | reverse complement strand
TAACAATACTCAAATCCCATGTCAACTGTTACTTAGCAATGCCTTATGTATTGTATAAGTTCAAACGGAAGTGATTCTAAGCATGGTAGATTAGAAGAACTGGGGTCAAATGTTTATGCTTGGTGGGTTGAGGAAGAAAACATTTCGCTTATTAGAGAGGCTTTGAGACCTACTGGCATTATATTGTGTATATAAGTTAGTCGTTTTTTGATTTTGAGGAGATTGGATCTGTTGTTGTTGAAGTTAGGTCTGATGTTGCGCCCAAAGCCTCTTCCAATGTCATCCCCGTGAAGATGGGGATCCAGGAATCTCTGGGGCTGGATAGCACCTATCTTAGTGGTAGTGAAATTAATGCTGCTAATGGGGTTAGTGTAGTTCGCAAATCTGATGAATCCTCCTCATGGGACAAGAAGCAGCGTGGGCTAACGCCTGAAGGGACAATGCTGTTTTCTGCGGCTATGGCGCTTGCTAGTGCCCATGCTTCGTCCTGAATTCGCTTATGTCCAATTTAATTTGAGAAATGCCATTACTTCAGTTTAAGCGAAGAGCTCAAATTTCTTGCCACGCAATCTATCATGCAATATAATCTGTAATGTTAATATAATGAAGGAGATATTATGGTAGGCCATGTTACAGATGGAGAATTTAAAGAGAAAGTATTAGAATCTGATCTTCCGGTAGTTGTAGATTTTTGGGCTGAATGGTGTGGTCCTTGCAAAATGCTTGCTCCTACATTAGATGAAGTTTCAAAAGAACTGGCTGGTAAAGTTAAGATTCTTAAGATGAATGTAGATGAAAATCCTAATATACCTTCGGCTTTGGGTATTCGAGGCATTCCGACGATGATCCTTTTTAAAAAGGGTGAGAATATCGGTACTAAAGTTGGGGCACTTCCTAAAAGTTCTCTCATAGAATGGATAAATTCTCTTATATAGATGCCTAAGGATCAAACATACATAAGAATAATCTCTGGCTATGCTTCAGGGGTTGATGCTCTTAAGAGGGCTAAAGGCCTTCGTGATCTGGCATTGGGTAGGGGTAGTAAAATAAATGCTACAATCCCTATTTTGCATGATATAAATTTTTCTGCGGAATTCGGTGATAGGATAGCATTTATAGGCAATAACGGCTCCGGGAAAAGCTCTTTGCTTAAGGTCATAGCTGGTATTTATCCTTTAAAATCAGGAACAGTAAGCGTCAAAGGTTCAATAGCCCCTATAATTGAAATGGGTATAGGTTTTGAACCGGAAATGACAGGGAGAGATAACATTAAGCTTGCTATGGTTTATAATGGTACTATAGAAAATTATAGCAAGAATCTAGAAGGAGAAATCATAGATTTTTCTGAACTCGGAGAAAAAATAGATTGGCCAGTTAAGACTTATAGTTCCGGTATGTTATCACGTCTTGCATTCTCGATTTCTACGATGCAAGATCCAGAGATATTATTGCTTGATGAGGTATTTGCGGCTGGTGATCATCATTTCCTAAATAAGGCCATGAAGCGCATGAAGGATAAGTTTTTCAAAAGTCATATTTCTATTCTAGTTAGTCATCAAGATGAGCTTATTAGAGAGATCTGTAATAGATGTATTTTATTAGAAAATGGTAGAATTATAGCAGATGGGAAACCAGATAAAATACTTGCTAGATATGAGGCTGAATTATGAAATTAGCTCATATGAGAAAATATCTATTATCTTTAATTATACTTACTAGAGCATCTTTAGTACGTATGAATAAACACTCGGTTTTAGGGTCTCTTTGGGCGCTTTTGCAACCATTTGTGCATATGTGCGTTATATCTTACATATTCAGTGTTCTTCTAAAACAACCAACAGAATTGATGGTTAAAAATTTAGCAGCCACATTGCCATTGTGGAATTTCTTTACATTGTCATGTAACAATGCTGCAATTTCTCTGATTTTTAGAGAAAATATAATAAAGAAAACAGCAGTTTCTAGTCTTCTTTTTGTGATCGCAGATCTTGCTGTTGGGGTGTTACTTCTTCTTTATAGTTTAGCTGCTATGTATTTTTTTGTTGGAATAGTATATTTTGATGCTATAAGTCTTAAATGGCTTCTTACGCCAATAATTATTCTTCCTTTTGTTATTTCAGTGCTGGCTTTTGCTGTTATTATAGCATTCGCTACGCCCTATGTTAGGGATATTCCGCAGCTTCTCCAAGTTCTTTTAGGCGTGATGTATTGGACTATTCCAATAGTTTATCCTTATAGTATAATACCAGAATCTAAACAGATATTTTTTGATATAAATCCTCTTTATATTCTGATACATCCGTTGCAAATTTTAATGGTAGAAGATAGGATCCCTGATCTTTATTGTATGAGTAAGGCAATATTGGTTACTTTAATTACTATTTTCATAAGTAACTTTATTTATAAGAGGCTGAAACGCTCTGTAGTTTATTATCTATGATACCAAGTTCCGAAATTAACCGAACAAAAGCGACTCATCGGAACTTGCATTTGTGCACATATTAATTATATGTTTACGCAGGCTTCATCCTCAAATCGCGTTTGTTCAATTTAATTTGGGATTTGGTATGCGAGATATTTATTCTCAAAATTCACTAAGTAAAATCAAAGAAGAGTTTCAATCTTTTCTTCAGAATAAAGATTTATCTTTGCAAGAAAATCAAATTTCGGATTTTGCATTTCTAGGTCGTGAAGCGAATGAGCTTATTAATTTTTCGTTAGTTCTAGAAGAGTTCTTAAGTGGTATATTTCCTATAAAAGATGAAATAGAAGCATATTATAAACAAGCTAGAAATTGGCAAAAAATATATGAATTTAAGAGAAGTTTTGTTGAAAGACGATCTGTTAGAAAATATCAGAAAAGTGATCTTGTAGGATATAATCCAGATCGTATATTTTCTGATATGACGATATTGCAGCTTGCTAATAAAACTCTGGAATATTTAGAGAATGAAAATGCTTACAAAGATGAGATATATTCACTTGAAAAATACTGCGCTTACAAAGTTTTTTTTGAACCTGATTCTGTTGTTTTTAAAATCCCACAGAAGCTTGATTTTGAAAATTTACTATCCATAGAGAGCGATAGAAAAAATCTATTAGAGAAAAGTTTGAACCATGCAAATTACTGCATTTTTTGCCACAATCGTGCTAAAGATTCATGTAGAACAGGTATTAAAGATAAAGAGCAAAATTTACAGCAAAATTCTTTGGGAAATAAACTCAGCGGATGTCCTTTAGGACAAAAAATTTCTGAGATGAATTATTTGTATTCGCGTGGAAATGTGGTTGCTGCTTTAGC
>JBEAVG010000122.1:0-2626 GCA_041161045.1 Pseudomonadota bacterium | reverse complement strand
TACAATGATATACACAGTTCCTTTGGATAGAAATTTTGGTATAATAGCAAATGCACTAGATGAACCTATGCCAGTAGCAATGGCTAAGTTATCATCTGATATTATAGATGCAATAAGTCGATATGAGCCAAGAGCCAAAGTTACACAAATTAGTTTTGATGGTGATATTGATGGAAAGCTAATACCAAGATTAAGGATAGAAATATGATTTTACCAGATATAGACTTTGTTGATACAAATGCAGAAGCAACACTTGATAGAATAGTACAAGGATATGAAGCCGCAGCTGGAAGAAAATTAGGTGAGGCAGACCCTATTATGCTTTTTCTTAAAACAATAGCTTATGAGAATGTATTGCTTAGAAATGCGATTGATTTCACAGGGAAACAAAACCTTTTATTTTATGCAGAAGGTGATTATTTAGACCACTTAGGGTTTTTACTTGATATAGAAAGAAATGAAGCTAAAAACTCACTTACTACACTTAGATTTACCTTAGCAAGTGTTCAGCCTTCAAATATAATTATTCCATTAAATACAAAAGTATCAGATGGAAATTATACATTTCAAACAACAGAAGTAACTCAAATAGCCGCTGGACAACTAACAGTTGATGTAGGTGCAGAATCAGTTATATCTGGTGACGAAACTAACAATATTTCAATAGACAGAATAAATCAGTTTATAGATGTTATTCCTTACATTGAAAAAGTATCCAATTTAACAGATACTAGTGGTGGAGCGAATACTGAAAGCGATGATAGTTATAAAAAAAGAATTGCTTTAGCACCTTCAAGTTTTTCTGTTGCTGGACCTTATGAGGCTTATAAGTTTTGGGCATTAACAGCTAACCAAAATATTATAGATGTTGCAGTTGTAAACAAAGAAGAGAGAACACAAGATATACAATACGCTGGAGTTGTTGAAGTTTATCCTTTAATTAAAAATGGGCAACCAGCAACAGTTGAAATATTAGGGCAAGTTTTAGAAATACTATCTAATAAAAAAGTAAGACCTCTTACAGATAAAGTTGAAACTTTAGCACCAATTCAAGTTGATTATACGATTGATTTAAAATACTATATCCACGCGGACGATGGAGCGAATGCTAATATTATCCAATCTAAAGTATCAAATGCAGTTCAAAATTTTATAAAATGGCAATATGAGAAATTAGGAAGAGATATAAATCCAAGTGAGCTAACTAGATTAATCGTAAATGCTGGTGCAAAAAGAGTAGATATTATATCACCTATTTTTACAGCGTTAGATGAATTTGAAATAGGAAATAACATAAGCGTAAATATAGTTTTTGATGGATTTGAACAATGAGTTTAGATAACTTAAACTTAAACGATTTAATACCATCTTCTATTAAAAGTGATATAGAAGTACAAAATTGTGTAACTACTTTAAATAATGAGTTTAATCTTATTAAAGATGCAATAGACAATATAAACATATATTCAGCTATTGATACTCTTCCTATGGAAATAGTGCAACTATTAGCGTGGCAATTTAATGTCAATAGCGAGGCTAAGGGTTGGCTTTTAACATCAACAGATGCAGAAAAAAGAGAATTAGTTAAAAACTCAATAAGGCTACATAAAACAAAGGGCACTAAGTATGCTATTGAAGAGGTGTTAAGAATAGTAGGTTTTGAGGGTGAAATACAGGAATGGTACGACTATGGTGGACATCCTTATCATTTTAAAATTAAAATAACAAGCTATAAAGGATTAGAAGAAGGTATATTAAGAAGACTCAATGGACTTATAAGAGAGTATAAAAACGCAAGAAGCTTTTTAGAAGATATAGCTTTTTCAAGTGCTGTTAAAGGTGATGTGCCAAAAATCGGAACAACTTATCAAACGGTTGGTAAAATTTTACTATTCCCTAGTTTTGAAAATGATTTAAAAATATCATATACTATGAAAATTGGAACTACATACCAAACAGTTGGGAAAATAGAATTATTACCTAATAATGATTTGCCAGCAACAGCATATACAGATTTAAACGTACAAGTCTTAACAGACCTTGAGAACAACTATTATACAAGTTTATGATATAATTAAATTAAAAAAGGAGTATAAATGCCATTACTTTGAAAATAACTTAATTATATCATCAAGTTTAAAAAGTGCTGCCACATACCATTCGGTAGGAAGAGTTGATTTGCTTCCCTCGTAGCACAAATATAAGATATTTATAGTATAATATAGCAAAACTATTGCAAAATAGTTAAATTTCCAAGGAGATAAATATGTACAATCCGATTTTGACCGCTATTGGAAAAGCAAAAATTGCCGATGCAATAGCAAACAATACAACTGTAAATATTAACAAGTTAGCAGTAGGAGATGGTAATGGTGCTCATTATGTTCCAGCAGAATCTCAAACTGCTTTAGTTAATGAAACTTACCGAACAGATATTAGTTCTATAACAATAAATCCAGACAATCCTAGCTTAGTAGAAATGATTGCTGTTATTCCATCAAATATTGGTGGTTTTACGATTAGAGAAGTTGCTGTTTTTGATTCCGATGGTGATATGATTGCAGTATCAGACCATCCAGATTTTGGTAAATTTATAATTAGTGGTTCTGCAAACATACTTGAGATT